>JBIIMX010000073.1:0-11447 GCA_044337765.1 Pirellulales bacterium
GGCCGTTATTCTGCACGGTAAACGAATAGGTGACGGGTGCGCCGGGAACATAGGTTGTTGAGCTGTCGGTCTTTGTGACGGCCAGATCGATGACCGGCGGGCATTGCGTCTCTGTTTCACTTGTTCGGGTGAATGGCCCAAAAAACGTGCCTTCGTAGGAAACCGATGCCGTGTTTCGGATCACCGCCGCACTCGGAAAGTCCCCGACGAGCACTTCGAACGTGGCCGTTGTCGACTGTCCTGCAGCCAGCGTGCCGCCGGTGGGCGTCGGCACCGTCGCACCTGTCGCACCAGTGCCCAGACGAAACCGTACCGCCCCGTTGCCCCCGGCGACAAACTCCGCCTGATCACCATCGGCTGCGTCCGTCATGGCCCCGCTGTTCGCTCCCGCGATGATTGCGAGAGTGCCTGGCTTGTAGGTCGTAGAGGTCGGGATCAGGTCGTCGAGGACGACGTCGCTGGCCGTGTCGTACGCGGATACCGAATTGCTTACCGTGACCGTGTATCGAAGCGTATCGCCTGGCTCGACGAGCCCGCCATTCAAGTCTTCGGCGACCTTCAACACGGTCGTCTTGGGTGCGTAGACCTCGATGGCGCTCGTGATTACGCCCGGGTAGTAGAAATCCTGCGAGGTCGTCAGTCGAAGGGTTGCCGAGGTGGCGTTGTTTGCGATCAGCCCGTCGGCCTCGATCAGGTCCGCGCCAAAACCAAGTTGATTCTTGTAGTTCGGGCTCTTCGTCGTGACGGTGACACCCCGATTGGAAATGGAACTGTTGAAGAAGTTGTTCGGCGGATTCGTGTCGTTCGAGAGTACCGCTTCGCCGAGGCCTCCGTTGAAATAAGCTGCATCCCCAGTGATGCCCAGATCGCCCTCGTACGCAATGATGCCGAGCGTGGCATTGACCGGGCCATCCTGCGGTGCACGAAATCCGCTGAACGGGATCGTGACATCGTCGTCACCCGTGGTCACGTATGCAAATCCGTCGAACACGGTGAGATTGCGCGGAAGATCGGTGTTGTCGCGAAAGGCGACAACGAGTGACCAGCCGGCGGAATAATTCTTCCCCTCGTGTGCCTGCACGTTTGCCACGGTGTAGCTGCCCTCGCCCTTCGCTTGCACCAGGCTCGTGACGTCCTTGAAGCCCTGATAGTTCCGGGCACCCGCGGTCGGCGCTCCTTGGGTCGTGCTGCTGAACGATGTGGCCGTCAGATCCAGATAGCCGCTGTCGCCGGGGCCGCGCAACTTCACGTCGTCGGCGAGCCCAAGCTGAGTGTCTCCGAGGATACGGCCGCCCCAATAGAGTCCCGCGAAGAGCACTTCGGCCCCGGTCGGAATGTCGAGAAGGGCGGAACTGGAGCTAAACGTACCGCCATCGGCATCAATGTCGATGAACTGCATGGTCCAGAAGTCGTCGTTCCAAACACCCGGCGCCGATCCGCTGTCGTTGGTGCCATTCTGCGCATCGGCAACCTGGGTCGCGTTGCCCGGTAATCCCGCTACGGCCGTCATGATTGTGTTCGCAGCGAACGTGATGTCGCCCTGAACGTTCGCCGTGAAACGGGGGGCAAAGGGAGTGACGACGGCGAGTGCGAAGCGGCTTTCAAGCTGCTCGGGACGTGCGTTGTCGCACTGCTGGTCTCTCACTGCGGCCCGAACGCGGCAGCGTGGACGGTATTTCGTGTTTTGTGTGCGGCGTGGGAAGAGCGTGTCGAAGACGTTCATGGTCGGGCTCCGGGAATGCCTTGGTGGACGGTGTCAAAAACAAAAAAGCCGGCACGAATGAACACCTCGTGGTGTTCGCTCGCGCCGGCTCACGTGTGGCAGAACCTCCCGGCCTTCAGCCGGGCTGCTCCTTCGACTCGTTTTCCGACATCCAGTGTGCCCGTCGGCGACCGCCCCTCCGGGGCAGTCGGCCTGCAGGCTGATTGTTCAATCGATCAATCGTTCAGACGGGGCTTTGGCTCCTTCTCGCTATCTCGCAGTGCATCTCGCACACATGCTTCATTCCATTCGTAGGCCGATGGTTTTTCAGAGTCAAACAAAAAAAGACTCCCCATCTCTTCCAGCGATTCAGAGCACCCGCGACGCGCTGCTGATGAAGACAGGGGAGCGGCTGTGTGGTGATCGAAGCGAATGCATCGGCCAGAAACAGCCGCCCTGCTGTGTCTCTGCTGGGCATTCAATCCACCATGAGGAGCAGTTTCATGCGTCGGCTTCCGTGGCGAGCATGACCCATTCCCGCCACACGTCCCGCATGATCCGCTCGAAATTTCGGGCAAACCTTCTGCCGTCGCACAGCGGCGACGATCGCATCCGGTCCCGCAAGCCCTCCCTGAGCCGGGCCAGCCCGGGCAGATCGCCAGCGAGCGATGCAGCCAGAGCGACATATTCCTCCAGATCGTCGGCAATCGTCGTCTTCAGTCCTGCAGTGGACAGATGCGAGAAGGAATGACGGCCGGCGAACGTGTCGCCTGGGCAGGTCACGACCGGCACGCCCATCCAGAGAGACTCCAGCGTCGTCAGGCCGCCGTTGTATGGGAACGGATCGAGGGCGATATCGACGTCGCCATACTGTCTCAGCAGGTCCACATGCTGGGACTTGCCCAGGTACGATACGCGGTCTCGAGCAATGCCGTGGCTGGAGAAGAGGTCTGCCAGGCGGTGGGATTGTGCGGGGTCGTCGATGCCGTTGTATTTCAGGATCAGGTGTGATTTTGGCACTCGATCGAGGATCGCGGCCCAGACGGCGATCACCGGTGGGCCGATCTTTGCGGGGTTGTTGAAGCTGCCGAACGTGATGTGCCCGTTTGTCAACGCCGGCAGCGGCGACACCGGTGGCGCATACTCCGGCGGCTCGTAGCAGACGTACGCATCGGGCATGCGTAGCACCCGCTCGCTGTAGTGCTGCTCTGATTCAGGGGGGATCTCGTGGCGGTCGGCGAGAATGTAGTCGACCGCCCGCAGGCCGGTGGTGGCTGGATAGCCGGCCCACGTGATCTGGATGGGGGCGGGCTTGTGTGTCAGCACTGTCAGCCTGTTGTTGCCGCTGTGTCCTGCGAGGTCGAAAAGAATGTCGATGCGATCCTCTCGGATCTGCTCGACGATCCGCTCGTCGGTCCATGCCCGCACGTCATGCCACAGCGAGGCTTTTCCTCGCAACCGTTGATTCAAGTCATCCTCGATGCCGGACGTGCTGTAGCAAATGATGTCGGTCATCTCGCAATCGAGGTTTTCGAAAAGGGGAATCAGGAAATAGCCCACCGGATGGCGGTGCAGATCGGGTGAGAGGAAGCCCAGCCGGAGGGGGCGTTCCGGGTCTGCAACGTTCACGTGCGGCTGCCAGGCGGAACGCAGCGGCGCGCCGAAACGGTCTTCAAAGGCGGTGTGGGCAGCGGCCAGCTCCTCGAGCGTGATGCCGGGCCGGTATTGCAGGGCGTAAAACAAATTGCTGTGAATCCTGCTGGCATCCGGTTGCAGTTGCACCGCCCGCTGATAGTGCGCAACCGCCTCGGCCGTCTGCCCGAGGTCCTTGAGGATGTTCGCCAGATTGTTGTGAGCGGCTGAACAATCCTCCCGAAGCTCCACGGCATGGCGGAAGCAGAGCGTGGCCTCGGCAATCTGCCCCAGTGCTCTCAGCACCCTCCCGAGGTTGTTGTGAGCGTGCTCGCAGCGGGGATCGAGTGAGATCGCGCGGCGCAGGGCAGACTCCGCCTCGAGCGGCCTTCCGAGCCGAAGAAGCATCGCGCCGAGGTTATTGTGGGCAAGGGCATAGTCTAAGTTGAGCATGGTGCTCTGCTGATAGCAGCTGGTCGCGTTGGACAGTTGCCCGAGGGCTTCGTAGACCGCTCCGAGGCTGTTGTGAAACGCAGCCTGGGTCGGATCGATCGCCAGCGCCCGGCGGATGCAATCCATGGCTTCGCCGTGCCGGCCGAGCTGGTGGGCGACAAGCCCCAGCAAGTGTGTGGCATTCGCATTGAACGGCTCGTTCTGGAGTAACTGTCGGTAGACATCCTCAGCCTCCCTGAGGTGGCCTGACCGATGGTGTTCGAGCGCGGTATCGAGCGGTTCGGCGAGAGTCGGCATCGTCTGGCTCCTAGTGTTTCCATCCTTGGAGCGATCGGGGGGGCGACTGAGGCATGTGCCGCTATTCGCAGGCGCCGGGCCGTCGAAGTCCAGCGGCCCACGAAAATGCTGCCCGATAGGCCTGCCCTCTCAACGGACACGCCGGTGTGCCGGAGGAAGCAAAATGGCACCGGGTCGCTCGTGACGCCCGTTACCGCCGGACGATTCGGGTGCCGAGCAGGCTCGGCTTGCCCGTCAGGGGATCGATCGCCCAGATGCGCACCAGATTCATCCCCTTGCGGAAGACGGACGGAGCGACGCGGATGTCGTAACCGTGGTTGGGGCTGCCCAATCGCGGCAGAAGATCGGGGCGGGTGCCGTTGGCCATGAAGGTTCCGTACAGCCGGCCGTTGATCACCACCCGTACATTCAGCGGAGCTTCGCCCACGCGGGAACTGTAGGCCCAGCCGGCGAACCGCTCCGTCGTGGCAATTTCCACGGCACCCACCGGAGCTCGCACGTTCACGACCCGTTTCCCGAGCGAGAGATACAGGCCCGTGTCGCTGTCGAGGGCCTTCACTTCCACGAGATAGCTGCCCAGCGGAAGCGGAGGCATAGCGATCGCGAAGCCGTGATTCGGGCTGCCGTAGGCCGGCGTGAGGTCGTCACGGGTGGCGGCTGCCGTCACCGTGGCGGTCAGTCGTCCCCGTACCCAGAGCTGCACCGAGATCGGCTGGCCGCCGGCGTTGGGATCGAGCGCCCATCCCGACACAGCCACCGGAGTGGCCGATTCGATCGAGCCAGCGGGAAGGCGGTTGGCCATCGTCCAGGTCGTGCCGGCGAACAGAGCGAGCGACTCGCCGTCGGGCCCCGTGATTCCAGCCCCGGCCGTGACGGCCGGGCCGGACAGGGTAACCGCATAGCTTCCGACCTGGCTCGTCAGGGGCGAAAGCCCGCCGAGCTTCCATGTCAGTTGGTCGATCATGGTCAGGGTGGCGTTTTCAAGGGAGACCGCCACGCCGTTGCGTGTCAGGTACAGGTCGGCGAGATCGAAGCCCGAGACGACCGCACGGTTGAATGTGATCGTGATCGAGTCGACCGCACCGGTCGCTGGATCCATCGAGCCGAGCCGGGCCTTGGCAGCGAAGGACTGCGCCGACAGCGACGCCAGGGCGGCGGCGGCATTGAGCCGACCGCCGGTCACGGTCTTACCGGCGAGGCTGGGGAGCGGATCGACCGATCCGAGGATGGCTGCACGGATCTGTCCGACGCTGATGCCGGGCTTCGCGGCCGCCAGGAGGGCCACCACGCCCGACACGTGCGGGGCGGCCTGCGAGGAGCCCGACATGCTGCCGTAGGTGCCGTTGGGACGCGTGGAAGAGATCCCCGCGCCGGGGGCGGCAAGGTCGACGGTGGTAGCGCCGTAGTTGGAGAAGCCGGCGAGAGTGTCGTAGCGGTCGGTGGCGGCTACGGAGATCGTGTTTGGCAGGTCGTAGCAGGCGGGATAGCGGGGGCTCACGTCGCAGTTGACGCCGCTGTTGCCGGCTGCGGCAACAAACATGATGCCCGCCTCGCCCTGGGCCCGGATGGCGTCCTGCAGCATCGCCGATACCCCGGTGCCACCGCCCCAGCTGTTGTTGGTCACGACGATGTTGATGCCGTAATCCCGCCGCATCATCGTGGCATAGTTGAGAGCGGCGATCGCACCGCCGGTGTCGCCGACGCCGTAGTTGTCCTGAAACCGTAGCGGCATGATCGACACCTGCCAGTTGATGCCCGCGATCCCCTGCCCGTTGTTGCCCACTGCGCCGATGATCCCCGACACGTGCGTGCCGTGGCCGTACCCGTCCTGCACGTTGTTGGTGCGTGCGTTGAAGTTCCAGCCGTGGACGTCGTCCACGAAGCCATTGTGGTCATCGTCGAGCCCGTTTCCGGCGACTTCGCCGGGGTTGGTCCAGATGTTGGCGGCCAGATCAGGGTGGTCGAGGTCGATTCCTGAATCCACGACGCCCACCACGACACTCCGCGAGCCCGTGGTGACGTCCCAGGCTTGTGTCGCGTCGATGTCGGCGCCGATCTGCCCGTAGCCGCCGAGGGCGGTGTTGCCGAGCGACCATTGCGACGGGAAGCCAGGATCATTCGGGAGCGACGACGCCCGCAGCACGATGGCGGGCTCGAACGCCAGAATGCTCGGCGTGCTGGCCGCCCACGCGAGCACGTCCTGCCGGCTCGCACCCGGCGTCGTGAGCGAGAAATAGCCGTTGCCGAGTGAGGCAGTCTGCCAGTCGGATTGTGCCAGTGGCAGGGCTCGGAGGGCGACTTCCGGCTGGAGGCCGACGGCGAGACGCCCGTTCCATTGATCGACCCGCGTCTCCACGCTGCGGCCTTCCCACTGAATCTGCTGAACGAGGTTGCCGTCCGAAAGGCAATCGGACGGCGGGCAGGTGACGGCGTCCGTGCCGTCGCCCTGACTCGCCGCGAGAAACTTCCGCACCTCGAGAGCTTCCAGTCCCGCGAGGGATGCCTTGCGGACCCCGCCCGCATGCCTGCGAGTGCGCTGCGATCGAACCCAGTCCATTGGAGTTTCAACAACGGCAGCGGGATGGTTCGCCCTGTGTGGCGACTCATTCCGCCGACTGATTGCTTCCTTGCCAAGGGGTTGAACAGGCCGGCTTTCGTGCCGGTCAGCGAGCCGTCCGGGCCGCGGAGCCTTCCCGTAAAAGCTCCTCTCGCTGGTTCAACTCTTCCGGATGACAAGACAGAAAAAAAGTCCCTGGGCCTGAAAGTCAATAAATACGAGGAAAACTATTGTATTTTCAGGATCTCCTTTGTGGACTGTTTGGGGGGATGGGCAGGCTGGGGTGTTCTGTCGCGAAGCGACGCGTCCCTGGCCGGCTCCGCCGGTCAGGGACGCTTCGCTGGGCTGCGGGTGGAATGGGGTTCAACCTCCCGCCTGCTCGCGATCAGAACTACCAGCGGGCCTCGAGGCCAAGGTTGGCACCATTCAGGAAGATCCCGTCCCCGGAGTTGAGTCCGGTTCCGGCGGTGCTCGTGTTTGCAAAGTCGAACTGGTTTGGAGCGAGGGCCACACCGCCGATCCAGACCGTGTTGTAGCCGGCCCGGATTCCCCAGACATCGGTGAGCCGGTAGATCACCGAGAGATTGATATCGCCTATGAAGCCGACCTCGCTGCCGGTCGCCGACAGGGCCCCACGTTGCTGAAAGCCCCGGTAGTCGATGAGCGGATCCTGGATCTGCTTCTCGGCGTTGCCAAGGATTCCGGCCTTCGCCCAGCCCTCGAGGGCCCATCGGTCCCAAGTCCAACGGGCGCGGCTGCCGATCTGTCCACCAAACATGTTGTTGCGGGTGCGGACGCTGTAGGGCACGGCAATCCGAGTCGAATCGACCACGCAGCAGTCGGTGGTGATCGTCGCCTGCTCCTCCACCCCCACGTAGCGGAAGCCTGCCAGCCAATCGAGCGTCAGCCAGCTCTCGGAATAGTCTCGCCAGCCGTGCCATGTGCGAAACACGTTGGCCTCGGCACTGTTGATCGTGGAGTTGTACTTGACCGTAGCCGACTCGCCGTCAGCGGTCAGCGCGCTGCCGATTGGTTCTGGCGCCTGCAGGAAGGCAGGGGGGGTCGCGGTGGCAAACCGGGAAGCAGACATGCCATAGACGCCGAAGTAGCCAATCTCCCAGCCACACTCACAGGGATTGCGTTGGCCGTAAAACGCCCGCACCCCCGCGGCCACCGGAAACTGCGGGTCCCCGGCCGAGATCAGCGGAACGCCGCTACCGCCATCGACGATCAGCGGTACGTTTCCCGCCTGGTTGTCCCGGCCCCAGAAAAGTGCGTCTGTGAGCGCGTAGTCGGTCCAGAGTGGTTCGGCGACCGAGGGCACGTCGCGGAAGGCGACGTTGGTCGTATCAAAGGCCGGCTCCTGCAGTGAGGCAGGATGCGGCTGCAGTTCCTGCGCCGCGACCAGCTGCAGAGTGCCGGCACACGACGTGGTCTCGATGATCAAGGCAATGGCCGCGAGCAGCCACCAGGGCCGCAGCCATCGCCAGATAGAGCTATCCGTAAGCGTCGACATGTATCAATCTCCCTGCTGTCTCTCGTGTTTCGTTTCCACCCCAGCCCCCCCACGGAAGGCACGCAATCCACCCGTAGGTGGGGTTTGCTAGGTTCATCGGCCGACAGTCGGAGGAAGATCAGGTGGGCCCGCCGAAGGTCGCTTCCGGTGGGTGGGGTACTATGTTCCGACAGGGAGATCTGCGATGGGCCTCTGACGGGGCTCTCCAGGGCTCGGCTCGCCCGCGCAGTCCTTCCCAGGAATCGAGGCCCCAACGGCCCGTCTGCCCGCCCCCCCTGAGTCAGGTTGCTCAATGCCCTCCCGCTATGACTACGACGTGATCGTGATCGGGGCCGGCCATGCCGGAGTGGAGGCGGCCTGCGCGGCCGCCCGGCTGGGGGCCACAACGGCCCTGCTCACGACCAACTGCGACACGGTCGGCCAGATGAGTTGCAACCCGGCCATCGGCGGCGTGGGGAAGGCCCAACTCGTGCGGGAGGTCGACGCACTGGGTGGCGTCATGGCCCGCGCGATCGACGCCACTGGCATCCAGTTTCGCGTGCTCAACCGCTCGAAAGGGCCGGCCATGCACGGCCCCAGAGCGCAGGCCGACAAGAAGCTCTACCAGATGGATGTGAAGCGGATTGTCGAGGAGACCGAAGGCCTCGAACTGCGGCAGGAGACGGTCGACGACCTCATCGTGGAGGAGCGGTACGCGGCGGACGGTCACACGCGGCGGATCTCGGGCGTCCGCGTCCGTGGCGATGCGGAGTATCACGCCCGTTCGGTCGTGCTCACCACCGGCACCTTTCTTCAGGCCGTGATGCATACCGGAGAGGCGCAGGTGCCGGGCGGTCGGGCAGGGGAGGGAACCAGTTCGGGCGTGAGCCGGGCGCTGGCGTCCCTCGGTTTTCGGATCGACCGCTTCAAGACCGGAACGCCCTGCCGGCTGTCGGCGCGGTCGATCGACTTCGCGGAGCTCGACGTGCAGCCGGGCGACGAGCGGCCCCAGCCGTTCTCATTTCTGACCGACCGCATCGAGCAGGAGCAAATGGCCTGCTGGATCACGCGGACGACATCGGAGATCCACGACCTCATCCGGGCCAACCTCCACCGGGCACCGATGTATTCGGGCCAGATCCAATCACGCGGTCCCCGCTATTGTCCGAGCATCGAGGACAAGGTGGTGCGTTTCGCCGACAAAGAGAGCCACCAGTTGTTCCTGGAGCCGGAGGGCCGTCGGACGCAGGAGATCTACGTCAACGGCATTTCAACGAGTCTGCCCCGCGATGTGCAGGATGCCATGATCCGCCTCGTGCCGGGGCTCGCACGGGCCCAGGTTATCCGCTACGGCTATGCCGTTGAATACGATTACTGCCCTCCCGACCAGCTCACCGCGGCGCTCGAGAGCAAGATCGTGAGCGGGCTTTTTTTCGCCGGGCAGATCAACGGCACGACCGGCTACGAGGAGGCGGCGGCTCAGGGCCTGGTGGCGGGTGCCAACGCGGCGCTCGCCGCAGCCGACCGCCCGCCGCTCGTGCTCACCCGCGAGGATTCCTACATAGGAGTGTTGATCGACGACCTCGTCACCCGCGGCGTGGACGAGCCCTATCGCATGTTCACCAGCCGGGCCGAGCACCGGCTCGCCCTGCGGCACGACAACGCCGACCGAAGGCTCACTCCCGTAGCGGCGGCGGTGGGGCTCGTCGACGCCACGCGGATCGCGCGGCTGGCTGCGAAGACGTCCGGGATCGAGGCGACGGTGGCGCTTCTGGCCGGCACACGCGTCGAGGGCGTCACGCTCTTCGATCGGCTGAGGCGACCCGAGGTCGGCTGGCGGGATTGCGTCGCCGTGCTGCCGTCGCTGGAGTCCGTGCCGCCGGACGTGGCCGCGCAGGTGGAAAACGACATCCGGTATGCCGGCTATGTGAAGTTGGAACGGGAGCGGATCGAGCGGCAGCGGTCGGTGTCGACGCGGCCGATCCCATCGGGCTTCGAGTATGCGAACGTGCGGCATTTGCGGGCCGAGGCCCGCGAACAACTCGAGCGCATTCGTCCGCAGACACTCGGCCAGGCGGGCCGCGTCCGCGGCATCACGCCCGCCGACCTGGCACTCGTGCTCGTGCATCTCGAGGGCCGGACGGGGCAGGCCGGACAGGAAAGATCAGACGCAAACCGGCCCTGAATCCACTGCCCCGAATCCACGGCCCTGAGGCCTCTCATGAAGATCGTCCACATCACCGCCGGCGCCGGTGGCAGGCTCTGCGGGTCATGCCTGCACGACAATGCTCTCGTGCGGAGTCTGCGTGCGCGGGGCCGTGATGCGATGCTCGTGCCGGCGTATGTGCCCACGACCACCGACGAGGAAAACGTCGCCATCGATCGGATCGTGATGGGCGGCGTCAACGTCTGGCTCGGGGAGCACGTTCCCCTGTTTCGGCACATGCCACGGCTCATCGATCGCGGTCTGGGCCGACTCCTCGACTCCCGCTGGCTGCTCTCCTGGCTCTCACGCCGCACGGGTTCGACACGCCCGGCCGATCTTGGGCCGCTCACGGTCTCGACGCTCGCGGGCGAGCAGGGCCACCAACGGAAGGAGGTGGAGAAGCTCGCGGAGTGGCTGGCGGCCGAGGTGCGGCCCGACGTGGTGCATCTCTCCAACGCGCTGCTCGTCGGCCTGGCGCGGCGAGTGAAGAAGGCCACTGGTGCAGCGGTCGTCTGTAGTCTCTCGGGCGAAGATATTTTTATCGAGCAGATTCCGATGCCGCACCATGCCCGCATCCGCACGCTCCTGCGGGAGCGGGCCGCCGACGTGGACCAGTTCGTGGCGCTGAACCGGAGCTTCGCCGGCTTCATGGCGGGCTACCTCGACATACCCGAGGAAAGGATCACCGTCATTCCCCATGGCCTCGACCGCGTCGGATTCCCCGCAACAGCCCCCGATCTGGCAGCACGGCGGCTGGCCCGTGGTGGTCGGCTGGTGGTGGGGTTTCTCGCGAGAGCCTGCCCGGAGAAGGGGCTCGAACAACTCGTGGGGGCGATGCCTTTGATCGCCCGACACCGCGACGTGGAGGTGCTCGCGGCCGGCGCGGAGGTGGAAAGTGAACGCGGCTATGTCGAGCATTGCCTGACTGTTGCATCCGAGCTGGGCTTTGGTGATCGATTTCGCTGGCTCGGGCAGGTGGATCGGCCGGGCAAGCTCCGCCTGCTCGAGTCGATAGACGTCTTCGCGATGCCGACCGTGTTTCCTGAGGCGAAGGGGCTTCCGGTCATCGAGAGCATGGCCGCGGGCGTGCCCGTTGCCGCACCAG
>JBIIMX010000235.1:0-5376 GCA_044337765.1 Pirellulales bacterium
ACAACGAACGGGCCGGCCTGCTGCACGTGCCGAGCGATCCGGCCGATCTGGCCCGCGCGATCGGCACGCTGCTCGACGATGTGGATCATGCCGTAGCATGTGGCCGGCATGGGCATGAACTCTCCCTCGCCCGCCATACGGCAGACCGCATGGCAGCCGCGCACGAGCAACTCTACACGCGGCTGTTGACCGCGCCGCACGTTGCCTAGCCCTGCGGCGGCTTGTGGGCGTCGTCGCCAGCCACTTCCGCGCCATCCTTCCGCTCCGGGAAAGCGAGCGATGCGGCTATGCTCGCGCCAATCAGCCCGACGATCACCACGAGCGATACCGCGGGGTGCACCAGATGGCCTTTTGCATGGGCATCCCAACCACCCCACGTTGCCAGCGCTTCGTTGTGCCTGGCGGCCTCGACGATCATCTTGCCGCCCACGAAGACGAGCACCGCGGAAAGGCCGTAGTTGAGGAAACGAAACATGTCCATCACGCCGGCCAGCAGAAAGTAGAGGGCCCGGAGTCCGAGGATCGCGAAGACGTTCGATGTGAAGGCCACGAATCGCATGTAGTGCGCGCCTGGCGTGACGATGCCGAGAATCGCCGGCACGCTGTCGACCGCGAAGAGCACGTCGGTGCTCTCCACGATCAAGAGCACCAGAAACAGCGGTGTGGCCATCAGTCGGCCCTTTTCGCGCACGAAGAACTTGTCACCGTCGGATTGATTCGTGACGGGGATCAGCCGACGGAAGACCTTGACCAGCGTGCTGTCCTCCGGATGGGACTCCTCGTCGCCAAACGCCAGTTTGATTCCCGTGTAGACGAGGAAGGCACCAAACAGTGGCATGACCCAGTGAAAGCGCTCGACGAGTTCGGCTCCGACGAGCACGAACGTCAGCCGCATCAGGACGGCCCCGAGAATCCCCCAAAACAACACGCGGTATTGATACTTCAGCGGCACGCGGAAGTAGCCGAAGATCACTGCAAACACGAAGACGTTGTCCATCGACAACGACCATTCGACCAGGTAGCCGGTCAGAAATTCGATCGCGGGTTTGCCGCCGAGCCACCACCAGATCAGCCCGTTGAAGGCCAACGCCAAACCTGCCCAGAACAGCGTCCAGAAGGCACTTTCGCGGAGCGACGGTTCATGAGCCTTCTTGTGGAAGACCGTCAGGTCGAGCGTGAGCAGGACGGTGACCATGGCGGCGAACAACAGCCAGTGCCACATCTGGATCGTGGAGGCGGCCGTTTCGGCAACTGGTGCCGCGGCGAGTTGTGCGAGTAGGTGCAACGTGGGTGATTCCTAGGAGCGTACTTCTGGTTGCGGACGACTGGCGACTCTGGCGTCGCAAAAGCATACAGGCTGCCGTGTCTCGCGGGGAACCTCATCCGCCGGGCGAGTTCCTGGTCATTTGTAATCGTCGCGAGGTTCTTGGACAGGTTTCTGGTGCGATTGCAGGCTCGCTTTGCGAGCGGCCTACTGGATCGCTGCGACGAAACTCATGGTGATCGCCGCGAATACCGGGGCGATTCGGTTCCATTCCCGATCCTCCGCCTGACAGATGATCAGGTAGATCGCATCGGGCGTTTCCAGCGTCCGCACCTGCGCGGTGTTCGTGAGATCGAGGCAGTAAAAATTCATGTCGAGGCCGAGGAGCGTGTGCCCGGCCACTTCGTCCGCAGCCGGCTCGCTGTCGAGATCCCGGTAGTCCTTGCGCATCTGGCCGAGCACCGCCTCGACGAGTTCCGCGGGATCTCCGCCGGCCGCGTGGCCGCTCACCGACCAGAAGCCTCCTTCCGGTGAATAGACGGTCACTGCGGCATAGCGGTCCTGCGAGTCGTCGGTATCGACCGACCAGTTTTCGGGATAGTCGAACGCGAGCCCAAAACGGTTGAAGTGCATCGTGGCTGGAGATCCGGCAAGCGGTGTGGTGTGAGGAGTTCAGGGCGGTTTGTGCACGGACTGTCGGGGCATTGTAGGCGGTCGCGGCAAGGCCGCGGAGCGGTCTGGACCGGTCTTGGCCGCACCGCTATCGTCCGCCCCCGGTCAGCCCCTTGGCGGCAGCGGCCGTAGCCCCGTCCCGCCACTTTCACCGCATCCGTATTTCATGGCACACACAGCCACGCCCACGGCACTTTCCCGGTCAGCCTCGGCCCGGGGGCTCGACTACGCCATTCCGGCCGTCATCCTGCTTTCGGTGCTGGTGGTCCTGGCGCCGGTGCCGGCTGCGATCGTCGACCTGTTGCTGGCGGCGAATCTCACGGTGTCGGTGCTTGCCCTCTTGGGAGCGCTTGCGGCCCGTACGCCGCTGGAACTCAGCATCTTCCCCACTTTTCTGCTCGGGGCCACGCTCGTGCGGCTCGTGCTCAATATCGCCACCACCCGGCTGGTGCTGTCCCGGGCGGCCATCGACGGCGCCGGCGCCGCCGGGGAGGTCGTGCAGGCCTTCGGCGAGTTCGTGTCGGCCAACAACATCGTCGTGGGCGGCGTGATCTTCGCGATCATCGCGGTGATCCAGTTCGTCGTCATCACCGCCGGCTCGACTCGGACCAGCGAGGTGGCCGCCCGCTTCGCGCTCGACGGTCTGCCGGGCCGCCAGATGGCGATCGACACGGAGGTGCAGGCCGGCACGATCACGCGCGATCAGGCTCGGCAGATGCGGCTCGACCTGCAGCGGCAGGCGGATTTCTTCGCCAGCATGGACGGGGCCAGCCGGTTCGTCAGCGGTGAGGCCAAGGCCAGCGTGATCATCACGCTGGTCAACCTCTTCGGGGGGCTGGCGATCGGCGTCGTGCAGCACGGCATGCCTGTATCGAAGGCACTGGATGTCTATTCGCGGCTGACGATCGGCGACGGGCTCACCAGCGCCGTGCCATCGCTCTTCATCTCGGTGGCGACGGGCCTGCTCATCTCGCGGTCGAGCCAGGCGGTCGATCTCTCCCAGGAACTCGGGCGGCAATTCGTGTCGCGGCCGCACGTGCTCGTGATCACGGCCGTGTTTCTCGGGCTCCTCTCGCTGACGGATCTGCCGTTCCTGCCGCTGGCGGGCATGGCGGTGGCTGTAGCGACCCTGGCCTGGATGATGCAACGCAAGTCGGTGGACCGTGGTGCCGTGCCGGCTCCCGCGGCCTCCGGGTCATCGGGCGCAGCGTCGTCGCCGGCAAGCGTGGCGGATGATCTGCTCTCCGACGAACGGCTCGTCGTGGAGCTTGGCCGTGGTCTGGTGGGGCTGCTCGCCACTCCCGCAGACGGCGCATCGCAGGCCCTGCTGTCGGAACGGGCGAAGGCGGTGCGATCGGGCGTGGCATCCGATCTGGGGCTGGTCGTTCCCTCCGTGGCGATGCGGGACAATCTCGCTCTGCCCGACCGTTCCTACCGCGTGATCATCGCCGGTGACGTCGTCGCCGAGGCTGAGCTGCCCGCAGGCAAGTTGCTCGCCATTCCGCCGATAGGCGATGTGCTCGACGAGCATTTCGGATCGGCGGTCAGCGGCACCGAAGACATGACAGCCTGCGATCCGCTGACCGGGCGTCGTGGAACATGGCTGAGCCACGCACAGGCGGAAACGGCCCGCCGCCGTGGCGCGGCCGTGCATGGCGAGGCCGACTGCATCACCCGGGCCATCGAGGGGGCAATCCGCCGCCATGGCGACCGGTTGCTCTCCCGGGATGCGGTGGCCCGGCTGGTCGAATCGCTTCGTGCCGTGCAGCCTGCAGTCGTCGAACAGGTTGTGCCCGGTGTGCTGACGATCGCCCGCATTCATCGCACGTTGCAGAGCCTGCTTCGAGACGGCGTGCCGATCCGGCCGCTCGCGGAGCTGCTCGAGATCATGGCCGATCATGCCGCCGAGGCCTCCGACCCGGCGCTGCTGGCCGAATACGTTCGGCGGTCGCTCGCCCGCTCGATCTGTCGCCGGGCCCGTGATCCGCGGGGCAGACTGGTGGCGGTGCGGCTGGAGGAGCCGGCGATTGACGTGGTGGTCGCAGCCAACGGTCGGCCGCCGGCTCAGATCCTGGCGGAAGTGAGGCGTGCCATCCGCCACGTGGTGGAGCGGGGTGCGCGGCCGGTAATCGTGGTGCCGGGTGACGTGCGGCTGCGGGTGCGAGATGCCCTCTCCCGACATCTGCCCGACGTGCAGGTGCTGGCAGCCGAGGAAGTTGCGAACGAGGATCGCGTGGAGATTTTTGCCAGCGTTGGCGGTGGCGAGGTGTTGCGGGCGGCCTGACAGGCCGTCGGGTGCGTTGCCAGCCGGCCGGGCAGAATGGGCTGGCTGGACGGGCACCGAAAAAAACATTCAATGGAAAAATACTCAGGCGACCGACGCCGGTTGGCCGATGACGATCGATTGGCGAGTGGCGGTCGATTGCGAGATCGGTGAAGAAGTGTTTGCGATGTGTCGGGATGCACCAGGATGGTGCGTGTCCGGCCAGGTGAGAAGAATGCTGCGGCGCGGTGGAATCGCCATGTCGCGGCTTTGCATGCAAGGCCCTTTCAAGGAGGATGTCGTGGCGAACTATGCGGCTCAGCCGTCTGCCGAGGAGATGCTCGAACTCTGGACGGTGTTCAAAGCCGACCAGTCGAACGAGCAGCTTCGCAACCGGCTCATCGAGATCTATCTGCCGTTGGTGAAATACAACGGCGAACGCATCTGGTCCCGCCTGCCCGACGGGGTCGAACTCGACGATCTCGTGTCGGCGGGCACGTTTGGCCTGATGGATGCGATCGACGCCTTCGACATGTCGCGGGGCGTGAAGTTCGAGACCTATTGCGTGCCGCGTATCCGCGGCGCGATGCTCGACGAATTGCGGACGATGGACTGGGTGCCCCGTCTGGTGCGGTCGAAGGCCAGCAAGCTCAACGAAGCGGTCAAGACACTGGAGGCGAAGCTGGGCCGGGCGCCGGCCGATGCCGAGGTCGCCGCGCACATGGGGCTTTCGCACGAGGAGTTTGAGAAACTGCTCGTCGATGCCAACGCTGTCAGTCTCGTGAGCCTCAACAAGAAGTGGTGCGAGACCGACAGCTCGAAGGATGTGCGTGAGATCGACATCCTCGAGGACAAGAAGGGCGAGGATCCGACCCGCCGGATCCAGAAATCGGACCTCATGCGGCTGGTCACCAAGGGTCTCAACCGCAACGAGCGGCTGATCATCATCCTCTATTACTACGAGGAGCTGACGATGAAGGAGATCGGCGCCACGCTCGACCTCTCCGAGAGCCGTGTCAGCCAGATGCATTCCGCCATCGTGGAACGACTGCAGAACCAACTGGACCGGCGGAAAGTCGAGTTCGCGTTTGGTTGATCGCCGGCGCGGCGGTCTGGGCAGGCTGCGGGGCTTCTGGGCCGGCAGAATGCGAAAAACAGGCAAGCACAAAGTTTTCTG
>JBIIMX010000297.1:0-4589 GCA_044337765.1 Pirellulales bacterium
ATGTCCCAATGCCACCAGACCGTAAAATGTGTATTCGGCATCGGGTTCGTCGTCGGCCCACGAGCCGTGGAAAGCGCCCTCGGCCGTCCAGAGCGTGTCGAGGAAGTCGAGCATGCTTTCCCGGTGTTCCCGCCACGGCACCTCCATGGCGTCGAGCGCATGGAGCGCGACGGCGGTCGAAAGCAGATCGGGGATCGGGGCGTCGGGGGCGGCTGTGAACCCACCCGCCGGATGGCGACGTGCCAGCAGCCACTCGGCAACACCCGCGGGCACGCGGCGGCCGAGCCCGCGAAGCGTGGCAATCGCGGCCGCCGTCGCGGTCGTCGAACCCTCCGGCTGATCGGCCGAGTTCGCCCAGCCACCATCCCCGGCGCGAAGCGACGCCACGCATCCGGCCAGCCGTTCGGCCTCCGGGCCGCTCTCGGAGAGCGGCTGCTTCAGATCGGCGCAGGCATTCATCGCCAGAAAGCATCCGTAGGCTGTGCCCTTCGCGGCACCGGCACGCGAGTTGTAGCCACCATCGACCGATCGGTGTTTCTCCACGCCCACGCGCAGAGCCGCTCGTCGCTCTGCAGGCAATGCATCCGTCGGCTGCGAGGCCCACGCCCGCGCCAGGCAGCAGCGGTGCACAAAATCGAGATCGTTGCCGTCGCCGAAGGTCTCCAGATGGCTGCGGGTCGACTCGGCCTGCGCATTTCCGACAGGCAGGGCGTCGAGGGCCACGAGCGCATCGAGCGCGAATGACGTGTAGTAGAGATCGGGGCGGCCGCCGCGATTGCAATAGCCGCCGCCGGGCTCCGCGAGCGCCTGGAGAAACGACACCACCAGATCAGCTGCATCCCCGAGCGTCCGTCGGGCGAGGCGAGCCACCTGCAGCATCTGCAGTCGCTGGCTCATGCCGGGGCGGCCGGGACCGCGGCGACCGGCTGCAGACCGTCCCGTTGCTCGTGGGCCACCTTCGCCTCCTGCTCACGGCAGTAGCCCTCGAAGGCAAGTTCGTTGAACATTTTCGCCAGCACGCGACGCAGCAAGCCCTTCAGTGTCGGGTCGGAGAGCCCCTCGAGCGCCCGCACCGCCTGCTCCTTGTAGCTTTCGAGCAGAAGAGCAGCCTTTTCATCGGCCTTCGCCGTGCGGATCGCCTCCCGCAGACGCTCGGGCGTGGCGGCAGCGTGGGGCTTTCCGGAGGTGATTGCCGCGAGCATCTCACGGTCGTCGCCGCGGGCCCGTTCGGCCGCCAGCGCCAGCACGACGCTCGGTCGCGACTCCACGTTGCTCACAAGGCCGGCATCATCGAGCATGTCCTCGAGGTCGTCCTTGATCTGGTAGGCGATGCCCACCGCCTCGCTGTAGGCACGCAGCGGCTCGGAGACCTCGTCCGCCCGGCCGGCGCCGATCGCGGCCAGTTGCAGGGCGACGTCGAATGCGGGCGATGTCTTGAGACGAAAGATCTCCAAGACCTGCCGGCTGGCCAACTGCGAAGGGCTGCGGCTCCACGCGAGTTCGGCGCCCTGTCCCTGGCAGAGCAGTCGCTGCGCCGCCGCCGCCTCGCGGACGGCTGAACGGATGCGTTCGGCATCGAGGCCCGATTCCGCGAGCATTCGGTAGCCCTCGCCGATCAGAAGATCGCCGACGTTGAGCGCGATCGGCACGCCGTGCTCGCCGCAGAGCGTCGGCTCGCCGTAGCGTTCCAAATCACCATCCTCGATGTCGTCGTGGACGAGCGATGCCTTGTGGAAGCATTCCACCGCCACGGCGATCCGCTGGATCGTGGAGGGCGAGCGGGAGTCGTGGTCTGCGTTCTCCGCGCCATCGCCCGGCCGAAGCGCCTCGAAAACCGCCGCGGCCAGGAAGGGTCGCCACCGCCGGCCGCCGACCGCCATCCACTCCCGGCCGATCTCCTCGGCATGGCCCACCGGCGGCCCCATCAGCTGATCGAGGGACGGCCGGTCGAACCAGGTCTTTACCATGTCGTGCAGCCCGCCGAGATCGAGCCGGCGCGAACGGTCTGCCGCTTCCAGATGGATGTAGTCCCAGACCCAGTCGACGTCGACGGTCGTGTCGATACAGTCGTCCTGCAGCAGCGGCACGGCCACGGCCGGGATCGCCGCCGCCTGCACGTGCGGAAAGGTTTTCTCGAGCACAGGCATGCAGCTCACGCCGACGATTGCTTCGATCGTGCCGGTCTGCACCATCGCCATCACCAGTGCCGAGCCCTCGGCCACGAGCACCGCGTAGCCGAGCCGCTCGGCTTCCGCCTGGAAATCCTGGATCGAGCAGAGACCGCACTGCTTGCAGAGCAGCCCGAACTCGTCGAAAGGTGCCGGGCACCGGTTCTCCACCCGGAGGCACTTGGGCATGAGCAGGAGCCGACGCTCGAAGGGCACGGCTGCAAGGGCGTCGCGCCACGACTCGTTGTTGACGATCACGACCGCGTAGTCGAGATACGACTCCGCAACCCCCGCTTCGGCCAACGCCGCGGTCGCCCGCCTGCGGAGCTCGTCCATCCCCAGCGGCGGCACGGCGCGGTCGCGAATCATGCCTCGTCGCACCGCCTCCAAAAGCGCATCTCGATCGGACTTTGTCTGGGGGATCGAAGACTGCGGGGGCCGCGACCGGATGAGCGCCGGCGGAACGGGCGGCGGCAAGATCGCAAGCGCGATCGACGAGGGGTCGGCTGTGGACATCGCGGGCACCTCTCCGGGGAATGCTACAGTATGCCGTTCGGCGCGGAGTTCGTCAGGTCGATCACCCCGCACCCGTAGCCCCGGGGGCATTCATGCCCCCGGCAGCCGCTTCTTTCGCGGCTGCCGCCCTGGCTGCAGCCGCCTCGACCCGCCGTTGGATCTCCTCGGGCGAGGGCAGGGCGTCGAGCACCTCCCGCGGAATCTGTGCCGCATCGGCGAGCTTCGTCAGACACCGCCGGCGTTCGGCCAACGCCTGATCGGCACTCCGTTCCTGGGAAAACCTTGCCTTGGCATCGGCGCTCCGCTCCCGCAGTTTGGCGTAGATGTCGCCGCCCAACAGCGCCGAGATATCGACCTTCATCTTTTCGCGGTGAACGTCGGAGTCTGCCACGGGGCTGCCGTCGATCGGACCGGCGTGATACTTCGGAAACATGATCGCCACTTCAGGGCAGACTCGCGAGCAGGCGGGGCAGTTGACCTTGCAGTTGGCCGGATTCTCGACGCGGAGCGTGTGGTCGGCCGCCACGCCATAGACATCGAACAGGCAAAAGCTCAGGCACTGCATGCAGTTGGTGCAACGCACCGTATCGATCACGGGAAACCATGGCTTCCAGGAGTCGGCGGTGTTGGCGACCGGCCCGTTGATGACGGCAGACGCCTCCGGAGGCCGGTTCATCCGTCGCCCGCCGCCGGCTTCTTCGACGACGCTGACGGTGCCAGCGACCGAAAGCCCGCTGATGTCGCGAACGGCCACGTCGCATCGACCGCTCGCATCGCTCACCGCGGGAGGTCCGTCGGGAAAACAGCCGATCACGATCATCGCCCCGCCGAGAGGCAGATCGGCAGCGCCGGCTCCGGCCCGCGTGACGGCGTAGCCGCGGTCAAGGAGCGCCGCAAACAGGCCAGCCCGGCCGGCGGCCGGCAGCGGAGTGGCGCCGCTTCCCTCGTAGACGACCACTCGCGGCGGAAGAAGTGCGGGGGCGATCATGATGCGGATTCCTCGGCGGGAAGGGCGAGCGTGCCGGCCAACAACGTTTCCGCGGTGTCGGTCCGCATGTTGAGGATCTCCACGCCATGCTTCGGCAGAGGGGCATCGGCAAGCGTGAAGAGCCCTTGAACGGCACGGGGCCAGCAGGCGAATATCCTGAGCGGACGATCGCCACGGGCCAATTCGGCGAGGTGTGGGTCGCGGCGGGCGGCCATCTCGCAGAGATCGGGCACCATCTCGAAGCCGCGGCCGGCCGCGGCCAGGCCTTCGAGAACCGCGTCCTTCACGGCCGCAGGCACGACCTGTGCATACGCGCAGCGGCAGTAGACGATGCGGACGGCGTCCGTGGCCGGGGGCGTTTCTGTCATGGGTGGACCCTTCCTGCAGCCGGATACGTGCCGAAATCGTTGAACCAGTAGTGCTTCGCGAAGCGATACATCCAGTGCTTCTCGGGGATTTCGCGGCCGGGCAGATCCTGGCTCGACCGCGGAGTCATCGCCAGCAGTTCCTGCCGCGCGGTGCCCCGCTGTGTCGTGTCGTGGGCCCCGTGGCGGTCGGCGATCTCGAGGATCAGCCGCGGATTCTCGAGCACCACACAGCCACGGCTGTGGCTCGCGGCCGCGTCCCGCATGTCCCGCAAAAACGCCGACTGCGTCACCTGCTCGTAAAACGAACCCTGGCCCACCTGTTCGACGGCCAGCTGGATGATCGGGCAGGGCTCGATGCCGCCCGACGGACCGACATGGTGCGTGAGTCCTATCGCCATCGGACAGAGGGCGTCCCCCTTGTCATCGTAGTAGGCATCGACGATCGCGATCGGGAGCCTGGCCCGCTGCTCCACCACGAACCGGCGCACGCGGACGAGCTGCTCTGGCGTGAGCGCCAGTTCCGGCGACGCCTCCGGTCCAACGGGGCGA
>JBIIMX010000298.1:0-4584 GCA_044337765.1 Pirellulales bacterium
GTCGACGAGAAAGTTCTGCCCGCGTCGGGCGTCGATCGTGAAGCCAACCTGGGCGAAGAGTTTCTTGAGGTAGGCGGTCGTCTGTCTCGCCGGGGTGGCCCGACCTTCGCGGATGTCGGGAGGCAGCTCGGAGTCTGCGGTGGTCATCGTGTCGACTCCATCCAGCGGGAGACGTATTTGAAGAGGAGGTCGGTCTCCAGATTCACAGGATCACCCTCGGCAAGACCGCCCAGGGTGGTGCAGGCGAGCGTGTGCGGAATCAGCGCCACGCTGAACCAGCCCTCGGTCACGTCGACCAGCGTGAGACTGACGCCGTCGATCGCCACCGAACCCTTCGACGCCATCTGGCGAAGCAGGGCGGGGGGGGCGGAAAAACGGCAGGTGACCCAGTCACCCTCCTGCACGCGGGCTTCGAGCCGTCCCTGGCCGTCGATATGGCCGGTGACGAGGTGCCCGCCCAGCCGGTCCGAGAGACGCAATGATCGTTCAAGATTGACATGCTTTCCCGCCGTGAGCCGGCCCAGGGATGTCCGCGCGAGCGTCTCGGGTCCGAGCTGAAACTCGACCCGCTGGCCATCGCCCCCGACCACCGACAGACAACAGCCGCTGATGCAGATGCTCTCGCCGAGTTGCGCCTCCCGCGCGATCTCAGCCGACTCTACGACCAGCCGGACCCCGGGAGGCTCAGCCACCACGGCAGCCATGCGACCGAGCGATTCAACGAGTCCGGTGAACATAGAGGGCGGGCAACACGATGGGGCGACAAAGTGGAGGGCGACACGCGGGGCCGCGACGGCGGCCGGGCGAGCGGCCGGCGACGGCCAACGGGCCCGGAAGCCCTCAAGATAGCCGGCGGGAGCCGCTCCAGCCATGACGAGAGACTTTCGGCCTTGCGTGTCGGCCCGCCGCTGGCACAATTGCCGCGGCACGATAGAGCGTTTCCGCATGCCCCGCGTTTGACACCCACCCGTCTCACCCCCCAGAAGGCACCCCTCCATGTCCACGATCGTCGACATCCACGCCCGCCAGATCCTCGACAGCCGCGGCAACCCCACGATCGAGGTCGATGTCAGCCTCGCCGACGGCGCGTTTGGCCGCGCGGCCGTGCCGTCGGGCGCGAGCACGGGGGCCCACGAGGCCTGGGAGAAGCGTGACGGCGACAAGGGGGTCTACCTCGGCAAGGGCGTGCTCGAAGCCGTGGAGAACGTCAACACGCGGATCGCGGAGGAACTCGAAGGCTGCGACGCCCTCGACCAGACCACCGTCGACGAACTGATGCTGGAACTCGACGGCACTCCCAACAAGAAAAGTCTTGGCGCGAACGCCATACTCGGCGTCTCGATGGCGGTGGCCCACGCCGCTGCCGAGCACTGCGGCGTGCCGCTCTATCGTTATCTCGGCGGCACGACGGCCCGCCTGCTGCCCGCCCCGATGATGAACATCATCAACGGCGGCGCCCACGCCGACAACCCGCTCGACGTGCAGGAATTCATGGTGATGCCGCTGGGCTTCGACACCTTCGACGACGCCCTCCGCGCGGGCGTCGAGACGTTCCATGCGCTCAAGAAGGTGCTCAAGGACAAGAAGCTCGCCACGGCCGTCGGCGACGAGGGCGGCTTTGCCCCGCACATCGGCACCTGCGCCGAGGCGCTCGAGGTGATTCTCGCAGCCATCTCGAACGCCGGTTACAAGCCGGGCAAGGATATGTTCATCGGGCTCGACGTCGCTGCGACGGAACTCTACGACGCCAAGACCGGCACCTACACGATCGAGGGCAAATCGCTCGACTCGGCCGGCATGGTCGACTTCTTCGCGAGTCTCGCAAGCCGCTACCCGATCGTGTCGATCGAGGACGGCTGCTCCGAAGACGACTGGAAGGGTTGGAAGCTGATCAGCGAGAAGCTCGGCGGCAAGGTGCAACTTGTGGGAGACGACCTTTTCGTCACCAACTCCGAGCGGCTCTCCCGCGGCATCGCCGAGGGCATCGCCAACAGCATCCTCGTGAAGGTGAACCAGATCGGCACGCTCACCGAGACGATCGCCGCGGTGTCGCTCGCCCACCGCTCCGGCTACACCTCGATCGCCAGCCACCGCAGCGGCGAGACGGAGGATGCCACGATCGCCGATCTGGCGGTCGGGCTCTCGACCGGCCAGATCAAGACCGGGTCGGCCTCCCGCAGCGATCGCATCGCGAAGTACAACCAATTGCTGCGGATCCAGGAGTCGCTCGGCGACGGAGCGGTCTACGCCGGCCGTGACGTGCAGGCCCGCTGGCCCGGCATCGCCTGACGCCGGACGGCCCGATTCCATGTCCGATGCTCAAGCCCCCGATGTTCCGGGCATACCGCTCGTCCGAAAACTCGCCGCCGAGTTTTTCGGGACGTTTTGCCTCGTGCTGGTGGGCACGGGGGCGATCGTCGTCAACGACGTGTCGGGCGGCGGCGTGACGCCCGTGGGCGTCGCGCTCTGCTTCGGGTTCGTCGTGCTGGCGATGATCTTGGCGTTGGGCGACGTGTCGGGGTCGCACATCAACCCGGCGGTGACGGGTGGGCTCTGGTGGGCGGGATTGTTTCCAGCCGGCCAGGTGTTTCCGTATGTCAGCAGCCAGTGCGCGGGTGCGATGCTGGCAAGCGGGCTGCTCCGGCTGCTTTTTCCGGTCCATCCCACGCTCGGAGCCACGTTGCCGGCGGGATCGGAAACGCAGGCGTTCTGCTTCGAGGTTCTGCTGACGGCGATCCTGATGTTCACGGTCCTCAACGTCTCGAGCAGGCCGAGGGTTCGGCTGTTGATGGTTGCCTGTGCCGCCGGCGCGGTGATTGGTCTGGCAGCGCTCTTCGCCGGGCCGGTCTGCGGCGCCTCGCTCAATCCGGCCCGGTCCTTGGCTCCCGCCCTGCTGTCAGGCACCTACACTTCCCTTTGGGTGTATCTCGTCGCGCCACTTTGCGGATCTTTGGCCGGTGTCGCGGCATGGCGCTGCGTTCGGGGCTGAGGCCTCCTGAGCAGAGGATTTCATGGAGTCGTCGGGCCAGGCTTTTCGAGCGGTGGACAGCCCGTGGTTCTGGGCGTTGGCGTTTTCGTTGATGGCGTTGGTCGGCCTTGGGCTGATCGCCCCGAAGTTCGACGTGCGGCAGCGTCAGGTAGAGGGACGCTTTCTCGGTCGGCAGCAGGCGGCGATCGAGCGGTCCCGTCGGTCGGCAGGGCTGCCACCGACCGATCTGGCGGAGGAGGCCCGCGACCGGGAATTCGCGCAGCCGCGTCGCATCGTGCCCCTCTGGACGCTCGCCACCGCCGCCGGCCTGGCCTCGCTCGGCTCGGGCATCATGCTCTACCGCGAATGGCGTCAGCCGATGATGCTGCGGCGGCGGGAGACGTAGTCCCAGACCACGAAGCGGTCGAGTTCCTTGCCGGCCGTGAAGAAGACGCGGCCCTTTGCCGTCTCCGCGAGCCGATAGGCGAACTGGATATCCTCCCGCGACTGCGACCATCCGGAGAGGAGGAAGACGTTCACGGTAATGCCCTCCCGGCGGCAGGCCTGGGCCTCGCGGAGGGTCGCCTCCTCCGTCCGGCGATGCGGCGGATAGAGCAGGAAGAGCTGGCTCCCCTCGAAATGCGCCGTCGGCAGACCGTCGGTGATGATGATCACCTGCTTGTTCGGTGTGTCCTGCCGCGCCAGATGCTGCCGCGAAAGCTGCAGGGCGTGCTGGATGTTGGTGAAGTGGGGCGGGATGTCGGTCTCCGCGATGTTTGGATCGCTCATGTCGGCCCGCAGCCGAACGACCGAGTCGAAGATCGTGACCGGTTTCGGCATCAGCTTCACGATCTCGCCGGCGGGCCGCGGCTTCGCGAACGAAAACATCTCGATGAACTGCAGGTAATCGCCCGGATACTCCTTCTGTACGAGCCCCTGCAGCGCCAGCGCCATCCGCTTCACGCTCACATGCAGCCCGCCATAGCGCATCGAGCCGCTCATGTCGAGCACGACCGTGGTGGCGCATTTCGGCGAATTGCGGGTGCGGTGCACCTCGATGTCGCGAGGCGTGAGCCGTAGCACGCCGCTTGAACCCGCCGGACCAGTGCCACCTGCCAATGCGTTGCCAGTCTCGCCTGCCTGCCGGAGCATCGCGTTCACCAGTGACCCCGGTATGTCCATGTGGGCCACGGAGTCGCCAAACTCGTAGGGCCGCGTCGGCACCAGCTCCACCGCGCCGTCGCCGACGATCGCGCCCTGGTGGCGGCCGGTCCGCGAGGGATCGAGCGCGGAAAAGATCTGCTCGAGGAGCTTGCCTTGAAACGTCCGCAACGCCTTGGGGGTGAGTTCGTACCCGCGCTTCGTCCGCTCGAGTCCCTGCTGGGCCGCCGCCTGCTCGACCAGTTCCTGCACCTGCCGGCGGAGCATGTCGAGCTCGTCCAGCTGCCCCTGTTCGAGGAACTGGCCCAACGCCTCCATGTCGATCAGGCCGACGCGGGCGTTCTTCTTCGCCTCCTCGAGCTGCCGCAGCAGCTCGTCGATCGTCTCCAGTTCCTCCTTCACCTCGAGCGCCTCGGGCACCGACAACTTTTCCCTGCCGGTGAAGGTCCACTTCG
>JBIIMX010000299.1:0-4583 GCA_044337765.1 Pirellulales bacterium
GTCGATGAGCCCTGGCATCACGGTGTCGCGTACGAGCCGACGCTCGTCTGTCCTTTCGCGCTGTACTTCGCCGAGGCGATGAATATGCCATTCGTCGCATTACCGTTTCAGCAGTTCCTGATTCTCAACGCGCCGATCGGTTTTTCATTCACGAACCTGTCGGGCGCGGTACGTCGTGACCATGTCGGCAAGCCGGAGTCTCCCGTTGTGAGGGCGGCCAGATTCACCTCGACGCGAGTGCGTCAGTTGTTTCATCGCGGTCCGTGATGCGTTGCCCGATCTCGCCGAGAACCTCGTTTAGGCCCGCTCTCGTGGTGGCGGCTTTTTCGGTCTGGAAGAGAGTTTCGGCTGACTTTCCAGCGCATCGGATTCCACGAGTTGCTCGCGGGTGACGGGCTTTACCTCGGTCAACCACAGCAGTGGCGTGACACGATCAATGCCCAGCACGGCTCCGATCGCCTCGCCGACTCCCCACGCTCCCGCTAGCACGGTGGCGGCGGCTTGGCGGGCGGTCCTAGCCCCTGCAATCGCCAGGGCTAGGATTGCCGGGCGGGCGTGAGGGTTCCCGAGGCAGCATGGGAGGCAGTGCGGGCGAGGCTCGCGGCTGACAGGGCCTTTTAACGTGGTAGCCATACCGAACGACAGGAGGGCAATAGTCGCTGCGGCTCACTTCACGGCAAACGTTCGGCATCCCTTGGCTATCGTTCGAGAGGTTGAACAAGGGATCGAGGCTCTGCCGCTCGCTAACGCACTTCGTCGGTATCGGGATCTGCCTCACCGGATTGGCCGCGTACCGGAAGAACGCGACCGGTTTTCCACGCGCAGGCAGACGTGGTATCCTAAGGCGATGCAAACGAGTCGATACACACGTGTAGCGGAATGACTTGTGACACGGCATCGCGGCAGGGGTGCGCAGGATATCGCAGGCGGGCGCATGAGTGGCAACGGTGATCCGCTTCGACTGGCCTGCGTCTGTCCGTATCCCGTGCTGCCAGCGACCGCGGGCGGCAAGGTTCGGATCGTGAAGCTCGCGAGGCACCTCGCACGCCACGGGGTCGACGTCACGGTCGTGACCCCCTACCACCCCCGGCAAACACGGATTTTGATCAATGCCGAGCCTTTCCGGGTAGTGCAGATTCCCTACCCGTTCATTCTCCCGTTGCTGCTCACTGACCGGCCGCTGCCGTACCAATATTGGACCTCCTTCCACCCCGGCCTCGGACGTTTGCTGCAGCGCCACGTCGTTGAAGCCGACGTGGTGCAATTCGAGCACGTGTCGTTCGCTCAGGTGGCGATGCGAACGCCTTCGCGCCAGGTCGTCGTCTACGGATCCCATAACGTTGAGTACGACTATGCACGGGGCGAGTGCCGATCAGATTGGTCGGCCGGCCTCACCGGCCGCCGCATCGCCAAGCTCGAGAAAGGCCTCATCGCCCGCAGTCAACACATCATTGCGGTGTCGAGCGGGGATTGCCTGCGGTTCACCGAACTCTACGGTGTCGATCCTGACGCGATGACGGTCGCCCCCAATGGGATCGACGCTCCGGGACGCCGTGTTTTCGATGACCGCCTCGCCGTCGCCAGGTTCCCACGACTCGCGTCTTTCGCTATCCGCGGTCTCTACAGTGGCAGCAACGTGGAGCACAACAGGGTTTCGGTCAGATTCATCCTCACGGAGGTAGCGCGGCAGCGACCGGACGTCGGTTTCGTGATCCACGGCGGATGCGGCTACTCATTCGCCAAGGTCTGCCGGCTGCCCAACGTGTTTTTCGACCCCGACATGGATCGCTTCGACGACTACACGGCACCCGGTTTTCGTGGCCTCAACCCCGTCACGACCGGTGGGGGGAGCAACCTCAAACTGCTCCAGTATCTCGGCCGTGGAATGCCCGCGATCTCCACCTCGTTCGGCATGCGGGGCTATGACGACTTGATCCCCCATGCGACGGTTTGTGAAACCACGAGGTTTCGGGAGGCGTTTGATGCCGCGTGCCCACCCCCCGCAACGGAGAGCGTGCTACGGAAGTACGAATGGTCGAACATTGCCACCACGATTCTGGGAGAGTATCGCCGACTTTTGGCGTGAACGGCAGGGGCCACGCGATGGTCCCGGTAGCGTCAGGACCTGCATGGCTCACAACCCGGCTGGTTCCTTGTTATAGAAGGAGTGAACACTCACGGATCCTCTCTCGGATAGGGGGTTGTTTACAGGGGGAAGGTCACGTAGCGGGACGCGGGCCGGCGAAGAATGAGACGGCGAGGCTGCCGCGACGAGTATTGCGACTTATCGATCAGAGCCGAACGATCTAAACAACGAGAAAAGTTTCAGGAACTGTGAACGACAACCACCTCGCCACCATGTGCCATCATGCCAGTGGATGCCGTAGACGTCGGGCGAAAGGATTGATGACAAAGCCGACAGGTCATAGCCTCTGGATTGATCTGCAGCCGAGAGCGACAGTGGGAAAAAGTGAACGCTATCCAAAACGCACACGCTTTCGTCCACAGGTAGGTCCCGAAGAAGGCGTGTGAGCATGAGCGGACCAGTAGACTCGAGCACCATGACATCAGCTTTGAGGTGCTTCGAGTTGTATGCATGAACTTCAGAGATGATCGTGTCAAAGAACTGATGGCCTGGTGTTGACGCCATGAACGCATTGCTAACGATAAACGGTACGCCATGCTGCTTTGCATGATCGGCATGCTCAAAAGAGAATATGCAGTCGCGGCTATGTAAGAGAGGCTCAACGTTTCGGATGCATTCCAAGTCGAGGTCGACATAGACGCCGCCATGTGTGCGAAGTATTAAGTAGCGTATGAAGTCGACTCTCTGGATATTGAGGGGGAAAGATGTGTAGAGATCGAGCAGCGATGGATACTGGGAGGATACGAACTGCAAATTATCTTTGTCGGTCCAGAGTCTCCATTCCCACCCCGGATGGTGAGTCCGCCAGCTATCGACGAATGATCGATAACGGTGGGGGATTCGGTCATTCTTCCATGTCTGGTGGATAATAGGGGGAATCATCGTTCTGTGCCTCGGGGAATAAGCCTGCTGTTCGGGATGGTTTCTATTCGAGTCGCAAAGGCGAAAGAGTCGTGTTGACCAGAGAGATCAGTGAATAAGAATAGGCGACGATGCTAAATCAACGGTTGCAGCAAGTTACAATCGTCATGCTCACTTACAATGACATGGCAGGGATAGCCCATAGATTGGAGAGGCTGCTAAGCCTTGTCGAGGATGATCTGTTCTGTGAATTGATTATCTTGGACAACGGCAGTAGCGATGGAACCGGTGAATACCTGCAATCAGTCCAATCGTCGTCCAAGTCGTCGCCGAAATTCAAAGTTATTCTCAGCGACACGAATCTAGGGGTAGCCAAGGGACGGCACGTGCTGTTCGCAGCGGCGAAAGGAGACTTTATCGCCTCACTCGATAGCGATGTTGTAATCAACGGGACTGGTTGGTTCCTGCGTGCGAAGGAAGCCTTCAGCAGGAATGCCCGTACGGGGATGTGTGGTTGCTCGGGTTATTTGGCTAAGCTCGGGGGTGACCGCCTGTTTTTGACCCCGTGGAATTACGGCAGTAGGGTCGACTGTGTGTCAGGTTTCTGTCAGTTCTTCCCCAAGAAGTTGTTGGAAACTGTAGCGATAAGTGAGGAGTTCTCTCCTTTTTGGTGTGAGGACACTGATTTTTGTTTTCAGGCGATCCAAAGTGGGTATCAGGTGCGTCAGATAAGTGGTAATGGCGAGTTGGAGCATACGTACAATTCGATCACAAGCCGCTGCGGTGACCCGCGCAAGCAAAGGCACGAAGCAATTTTGGCACTGAAGTGGAAAGACCGCATACCTCTGATAGGAGCATCAAGGCTTGCCAGAAGTGTGCTCTTTGTCGAAGTGGCGACAAAAAATCTCTTCGTCGGGCTGTTCTCTGCCTTCCATAGCATGCATCGCAAGAGTGACATGGGCTTCGAAAATCGCCCATGAATGACGCCTGTTTCTCAGTGCGGTGTGAGTTCTCCGGCCTTGATCGTTTGCGACGACACTGACCTGCCCCCCTTAAACGGCACCACATCCAGAGAGAGAATCCTGGGGGCGGAGCAAACCAAGGGAGGCAATCAATGCCACGCGGAAAGAAGGAACTGGCTGAGCAGATCACACCTGAGCTTCGAGAGGTCGAGGTGGAGGTGGGGAGAGGCAAGACCGTCTTGGAGGCGGTCAAGAAGATCCGTGTGACGGAGCAGACCTACTCCCTTGGAAGAAGAAGTTCGGTGGGCTGCGGATCGACCAGGCAAAGCGGCTGAAGGACCTTGAGAAGGAGAACGCCCGACTGAAGCGGCTCCTCGCTGATGCGGAGCTCGACAAGGCAATCCTTCGAGAGGCTGTATCGGGACGCCCTTGGGCGGCGCAGCTCAACTTCTGAGCCTGGCGAAGCGGCGGCGAGCGGTCGAGCACGTCAGAGGTGTTCTTGGCCGTGATCGGCTGAGCGAACGCCGGGCATGTCGTGTGCTTGGGCAGCATCGGAACACGCAGCGCCGGCAGTGGCATGTTCCAGATGATGAGCCTCGTCTTGTGCAGCGGAT
>JBIIMX010000301.1:0-4555 GCA_044337765.1 Pirellulales bacterium
GAATCGTCGGCGTGTACCAGGCGGCATACTGGTCGACCAGCCGCATGATGGGCGTCTTCGTCCGCTCGGCCTGCAGGATGAGGTCCTTCACGCGGCCCAGAAGCGTGTCGGCGCCCGCCTTCGTCACTGCGACGTCGATCAGACCGGTGAGGTTGATGGTGCTGCCAAAGACTTCGTCACCAGGGGCTTTTTCGGCCGGGATCGACTCGCCGGTAATGCTCGCCTGGTTCACGGTGCTCGCGCCGCGAGCGATGACGCCGTCGGCGGGAATCGTGTCACCGGGCCGGACGCGGACGGTGTCGCCGGGGGAGAGCGCGGTCGCCTCCACGAGTTCCTCCCGGTCTCCCACGATGCGGCTGGCTTTCGTCGGGGCCAGACGGATGAGCGACTCGATGCTCGCCTCGGCTCCGGCCGCCGTGCGTCGCTCGATGAGCGAGGAGACGATCATAAAGAAGGCGACGGCGGCCGCCTCCTGATACTTGCCGCTGGAGACGGCTCCAATCACGGCAAGCGCGACGAGTGCATTCATCCCCGCCTTGCCGGCGAGCAAGTCCTGCGTTGCCGCTGCTACCAGCGGCGCCGCCAGCAGCGCGACGGCTGCCGCCGCCGGCAGGGCGGCAAAGAACGGCTGCTTCCAGAGCAAGCTGGCCGCGAGTGAACAAAGCAGGAGCGTGCCGCCGACGAGCGTGGCGAGGATCTGCAGTTTGAGGCCGCGGCTCAATCGCGGCGCGGTAGGGGCTGGCGGCGTGCCGCCATCGGCGTGCCGCGGCCACCGGGCTGTCGGTTCGGCATTCTCAGTCATCACTGCCGTGGACACGATTGAGGGTCTCCGGGAAATCTGGCGGAATGTGGGCCGTGCAGTCGAGCATCCTCGTAGGTGCCGCATGCCACTGCTCTGGCGGCGGCTTCGTATCTTGCCATGATAGTTGGCGAGAAGCGTGAAACAAAAACCGCGGCCGCCCGAAGGCGGCCGCGGCATCTCAACTCCTACGCGATTCAACGGGGGGCAGGTCTCACTCGACGGCACCGCCGCCCGCGCCCAGATTCGCACCATTGCCCAACTGGCGGATCCAGATCTTGTTCCGGATCTCTTTATTGTAGGCGCTCGTATTCAAGACGTACGAAGGCGTCGTCGGTGGCGTAGTCTCTGTGTAAGCACCGATAAACCCGTCCGGCTCGTCGTTGATGCCGGCCACGTCCCTTACCTTCTCGACGTGACCGTCGGCGAAGAGGACTTGGACCGACCCGCCCACGTACTTGCCGTCGCCGCTCTTGCGTCCGCCGACGATCGGCACGAAGTCGTTGAACTCGTGCACCCGATTGGAGGGTTCGTCCGTTGCGCCAGCGATGCCGATAAGTGTGTCGACGCCGCTAGCAGGCACCGCCGACATTCCGTCGGTGAAGGATTCAACGGTAAAGTCACCCGCCTTGAGGAGCGGGGGATTGCCGTCGGCACCGGTCAGACCCACGAACGTGTTGACCGTGTCGGCATAGGTCTGAGTCACCGCCGCGTCACTGCCGTCGCCGTTGCGGGAGTTCCCGATGCAGGCGATCAGATCCCGGCTGACGGTGGTCTTCATGAGCTTTGACTCACTCAGCGGGCCGTCGCCGTCCATTGGGCACTTGCTCGGGTCGGCCGAGGAGAAGTCCATGTCCGTAGGCACCGTGCCGCTCGAGCCGAGAACGTCGCCCCGGCTGAAGTGCCACGACGTGCAGAAATTGGTGTTGTGGCCATCGTCCCAAACCTTCTGCTTCTGAGCAGCCGACGTCACGTCTTTCGGGCCGTTCGTGCCGCCGAAGTTCAGGTTGCCGGTTTGGGTTTTCCAGCGGGTACCGTTGCCTTTCCCGGTCACGTTCGTCGCACCGGTGTAGTCGCCCACCTTCTCGTTGACCTTCGACGGGTTCAAGGCGTCGAGGGCCTTGCCCGGGTTGACGACCTTGTTCTTGATCACGTCGGCCACCCAACCGACACGGCGGACGTCGCCGTCGCGGAGGTGGTCGAAGGCACCGGTCGACAGTTGGCCGCGCTCGGCGACGTCCTGGTCGGCGGTGATGAGGGCCGAACGGCCGAAGCCGTTGAGGCTGGTATTGGCACCTGCTGCGATGGCCGACTGCCGCGCCGCAGAGAGTGCCGGTAGCAGGAGGGCTACGAGCAGCCCGATAATCGCGATGACGACCAGAAGTTCCACGAGCGTGAAACCATGTCGCTTCTGCAGAGACAGGGATGAGGTCATGACTGGATTCCTGGGAGGGATGCAAGGTGCCGGCGCCGTGCCAGCCCCTCACGGCGATGAATCTAGGGTGGCCCCGTGAGGGGAAAGTGAGCGGATTGTGAGAATTGGATGAATTTCACGCGGCTCGCCCCGGCCCCTCAGGCGGCGGTGCACAGGACCGCTCAGAAAGCGGAAATTATGCTTGCCCATGAGAAATTGATGAGCGGGCAAGGTTGTTGGGGGAGCAGACCATCAGTCTCTGTATGATTGGCATTTCTACAGCCCCCACCCGCTTCTCTATCCGCTGCAGATCGGCCTGCGGAATCCTGCCTTGAGCCGATTCCTCGCCCCGCTTTCGAGGAAACCATGGTTGACTTCCACACCGGAGCCGTTTTTGCGCGGCCACGAGCACTGCGATTCCGGCGTTGTCGGGGGCTGACACTTGTCGAAATCCTGGTCACGGTCGCAATCATCGCGATCATGGTGGGCATCCTGTTGCCTGCACTGCAGGTGGCGCGGGAAGCAGCCCGTAGGACGTCGTGCGCCAACAACCTGCGGCAGATCGCCTTGGGAATGGCCAACTACGACGACGCTCAGAAACAACTGCCGGGATGGCGAAACGTCGTTGACGCGTATAGCAAGGTGCGGAGAGAGACTGATAAGAAGACGTCGTGTGTCTCGTGGACCGTGCCGATCCTGCCGCAGATCGAGAGCAAGCCGACCCACGACTGGTATGTAAGCTTCAAGACGGGAGCAGATGCCGTAGCGAAAAACCCCTCGACCCTGAAGCTACCGACCTATCTCTGCGCTTCGCGGGGTGAACTGACCACGACGTCGCCGCTTTCCTACGCCGTCAACGCCGGCACAGGCTGTGAGGTACTCGACGAAGCGTCGACCCCACACTCGCAGTTCGAGGGCGACGGGGTGTTTGCCGATGCGGTCGGCAATCTCCAGGGTGAACCGGACTTCGACGCCAGTCGCCCCACCTACCAGCCTGCCGTCGTGAGTCTCAAAAAAGTCGCCGTGGACGGGGCCGGCTTCACGCTCCTGCTTACGGAACGGTCAGGGCCGAATGCCGCAACAGATATTTCCTGGTCCGCCAATCCGGTCGTCGTCAAGGCCAACGCCGGTGCCCAAGTCAAAAACCACTCGGTTCTCCATCCGCTCGATATTGGCGTCGGTTCGAGAACCGAGGCCCAGGTGATCAACCCCACCTGGGACACCTGCCCGGAGCCCAATCCCCCGGTGGTGGGCGCTCACAGGGACGACTGGAAAGAACGGTATCCCTCGTCGCGTCATCCCGGGGCCGTCAATGTGGCCTTCTGCGATGGCCGAACCCGAGTGCTGCGAAACGGCATCGATTCCTGGGTGTATTGCCAACTCCTCTCCTCCAACGGCAAAAAGGTCTCGCCGCGGGTGGCGGATTGGCAGCAGTCAGTTGATGCGTCGGGCACGGTGTCGCCCTACGATCTCAAGGCGACCGATCTGGTGCGTTAGCCGCGGTCTCAGGCAATGGGTGTGGATTCCACCGGACTGGCCAGCCGACGGGTTGGCGGGTGTGTGCAGAATCTCATGCAGCCCGTGCAAATGTTCATAGACCAAGCGGTTCTCCCATGAAATAACAGGGGCTTTTGGAACCTCTCTGGAGCAAGGATCTCCCCGCATGACCGCCAACGCCCGCCCGGCCCGGAACATCCGCACCGCCCTCGTCGGTCTCGGCTTTGGTGCCGAGTTCATCCCCATCCACAAGCGACATCCCCATGCGGACCTTGTCGCCATCTGCCAGCGTTCGCCGGAAAAGCTCGACCAGATCGGCCAGGCTCATGGCGTCGAGCGAAGGTACACGAGCTACAGCGATCTCCTCAAAGACCGTGAGATCGACGCCGTCCACATCAATTCGCCCATTCCCGACCATGCAGCGATGTCGATTGCGGCCCTCGAGGCGGGCAAGCACGTGATGTGCACCGTGCCCATGGCCACGAGCGTGGAGGATTGCAAAAGAATCGTCGACCTCGTCGCGAAGACAGGCCTGAAGTACATGATGGCCGAGACGGTCGTCTACGCCCGGGAGTTTCTCTTCATCAAGCAGTTGGCCGACCGGGGTGATCTGGGAAAAATCCAGTTCGTGCAGGCGAGCCACCAGCAGGACATGGACGGCTGGCCCAACTACTGGCCCGGTCTGCCTCCGATGCACTACGCCACGCACTGCGTCGGGCCGTGCCTGGCGCTTGAGCGGAAAGACGCCGAGGAGGTGAGCTGCTTTGGTTCAGGCCGAATCCGCGATGAATTGATCAAGCACTATGGCTCCCCCTTCGCGATCGAAAGTGCCCACGTCAAGCTCC
>JBIIMX010000302.1:0-4554 GCA_044337765.1 Pirellulales bacterium
GCCCACCTGCTCGCTCAGCCCAACTTCGAACTGTTGCGGCACGACATCATCCATCCGCTCTGGCTGGAGGTCGACGAGATCTACAACCTCGCCTGTCCTGCCGCTCCGGGCCACTATCAATACAATCCGATCAAGACGATGAAGACGTCGGTGATGGGTGCGATCAACGTGCTGGGCATGGCCAAGCGCTGCCGGGCGAAGGTGCTGCAGGCCTCGACGAGCGAGGTCTATGGCGATCCGGAGGTGCATCCGCAGCCGGAAAGCTATCGCGGCTCGGTCAATCCGATCGGTCCCCGCGCCTGCTACGACGAAGGCAAGCGGGCCGCCGAAACGCTCTTCATGGACTACCACCGCGCCAACCGTGTGAACGTGCGGATCGTTCGGATCTTCAACACGTATGGTCCGCGGATGCATCCCTACGACGGCCGCGTCGTCTCCAACTTCATCCGTCAGGCTCTCTGTGGGGAGCCGATCACGATCTTCGGCAGCGGCACTCAGACCCGCAGTTTCTGCTACCGCGACGACCTCGTCGAAGGCATGATCCGCATGATGAACGGATCGGACGACTTCGTGGGGCCGGTGAACATCGGCAATCCGGGTGAGTTCACCATCCGGCAACTCGCCGAGTTGACGCTCGAGCTCTCTGGTTCGAAGTCGCCTCTGATCGAAAAGCCGTTGCCGGTCGACGATCCCGAGCGGCGTCGCCCCGATATCACCCTGGCCACGCAGAAACTCGGGTGGGAGCCGAAGGTGTCGCTCCGGGAGGGACTGGGGAAGACGATCGACTGGTTCCGGTCGGTGAAGCTGGAGCACTTCCGGGCCCCGACCCCGAATTACTGAACGCGTCGCAGTCCCCCCCGTGGCGACAAGATTCCATCTTGTTGTGCCCCCGTTCCCCCGTGGCGACAAGATTCCATCTTGTTGTGTCTTCGTTCCCCCCGTGGCGACAAGATTCCATCTTGTTGTGTCTTCGGATCGAGAACCGCAAGTTGAAAAACTCGCGGCCACGTTGAAAACTCGCGGCCACCTTGAAAACTCACGGCCACTGCGAAAACTCGCGGCCACGGTGAAAACTCGCGGCTGAATTGCCCTGAAATCCAGCGGTTTTTGGCCTTCGCCGGTGCGGGCCAATTCGCTACCGTCCCCCCTCGCCCGTGCCGCTGGCGAACACCACCCGCATTCCTCGAGGAGCCCCGTCTATGAACCGTCAGGAACTCTCGGCAATCGTCCTTGAACTTCTCGAAAAAGAGACCGGCGAGTCGTATCCCGCCCTCGAGGATTCGACGTCACTTCGCGACGGGCTCAACCTCGACTCGCTCGACATGGCCGGGCTCGTACTGCACATCGAGAGCCGCTTCGGCATTCAGATCGAGTCGGAACTCCTCGAGAAAGTGACGACCGTTGGCAGCCTGCTCGACGTGCTGCAGCAGAAGATCTCCGCCCAGGCCGCCAAGAAGGCGGCTTGAGCGGTCACGCCCGCCAGCCCGTTGTTTCCGCAAGACCACGATCGCTGCACGCCATGCATGGAAGCATCCTGAATGCCGAGGCCGAACGCGCCACGTGCGGCGTGGCCAGCCATGCGCTGGTCGAGGCCACGCTTGCCGAGATTCCCGGACTTCGCGATGCGGCTGTGCCGGCAGGCGTTGCCGCTCTGCCGCCGCGTTTCCTGAGGCACTGCGATGAGCAGACGGTCGTGGGCGTGCGTGCGGTCCTTGCAGCGATCGCTGCATACCCCGAGCCGCGGCCATCGTTTGCGGAGTACGGCGTGGTTGCAAGCCCGTGCCAGGCTGGTCGGATCGCCACGGCCCAGTCTCTGGCGATGCTTCGCACCGCGGGTGGCGTGGCCATTTCCCCCCACATCGTGCCGCAATGTTCGCTCCATTCAGTGGCGGGTGCGGTGAGCGTGGCCCTTGGGATGCACGGGCCGAACATCGGCGTCAGCGGCGGCCAGCATGCGGTCTCTGAAGGCCTGTTCACGAGTCTCACGTTGCTCGCGGCCAACGCCGCCCTGCCCGGCGTCTGGCTGGTGCTCAGCGGCTGGACGCAGGAGCCTAGGCTCGATGCCAGCGGCAAGCCGGCGTCATCGTCGGATGACATGGCCCATGCCGGCCCGATCTGCCGGGCGTTGGCCATGGCACTCACGGCCGATGCAGGTTCGGCGGAGAGCGACCGGCCGCAGATTGCATTGCACATGCCCGCAAAGCTGCGTGTTGCTCGCACTGAGCTTCAGGATCGCAGTGCCGCCGACGAGATCCTCGCCTGTGCACGGGCGCTGGGCACGGGTGCCGCGGAAGCATGGACGCACACATGTCCGTGGGCCGCGGAGATCCGCCTTGTTCCCCGTGGTGCCGCCGGTGAAGCAGCCGAGTCGTTCCCGCGAGCCTCGCTGCAAAGGGAGGCCGCATGACCGTCACTGCCAGGAACGGCGGCACCGGCCGGGTTGGAAGAAGCCGTGAGCCGATCGTGATCACGGGCATCGGCGCGGTGTCGCCGCTGGGCCACAGCTTTGATGCGATTGCCGACAGCCTGCTGGCCGGGCGGAGCGGTGTGCGGGCCGTCGTTCCCGACGCGTTCTCTCGGGAGAAGCACCAGTTCGCCGCGGCCGTGGAGGCGATACCGACGCCCCCCGATGCCGCCTGTGTCTGTGACGGCGATGGCTTCGCGGGGCTCACACGGCTTGAGCAGATGGTCCTCAGTCCCGTGGCCCATGCGGTGGCTGACGCTGGCCTGGCACCGCTGCGTGACCGGCTTCGCATCGGCCTGGTGCTGGGAATCGGCGCCGAGCACCTCAAGATGTGGGAGCTCGACTTTCTTGCCGGCGGCAAGCAGGTGTTCGAGCCATCGCGAGACGACACGCTCGTGCACCGTGTTGCGGGCATGATGCGTCTCCGCGGCCCGGCGGTGACGGTCGCCGCTGCCTGCGCGTCGAGTGGCTATGCGATGGCGCTTGGCCGCAGTTGGCTCGATGCAGGTTGGGTCGATGCGTGTGTGGTCGGTGGGTGCGATGTGCTCAGCCCCACGGCGCTGGCCGCCTTTTACAACCTCCGCGCCCTTTCGCGGCGCAGCGACGATCCCTCCAAGGCATCGCGGCCTTTCGACCGCGACCGCGACGGCTTCGTGATGGGCGAGGGGGGCGCCTGCTTCGTGCTCGAACCGCTCTCGGCTGCCCGGGCCCGTGACTCGCGGGTGTATGGCGAGTTGGCGGGCGTCGGCATGTCGAGTGACGCCGCCCACATGGTGACTCCCTGTAGCGATCCCGCGCAGGCCGCCCGGGCGATCACTCAGGCGCTCGCCGATGCGCAGGTCGCGGCCGACGCGATCGACTACGTGAATGCGCATGCCGCCGGCACGCCGGTGGGTGACGCTGCGGAGGCGGGCGCGATCCGCCGGGCATTGGGGTCAGCCAGTGACCGCGTGCCGGTGAGCTCGACGAAGAGCATGTCGGGCCACCTGATCAGCGGTGCGGCGGCCTTCGAGGCGGTGGCCTGTCTGGCTGCGATCGCCCGGAAGGCGGTGCCGCCGACGCTCAACCTCGATCACCCTGATGAGCAGTGCCAGCTCGACCACGTTCCGCATGTCGCTCGTGAGCGCCCCGTGCGGGTGACCGCCAGCAATTCGTTCGGCTTCGGTGGGGCCAATCTCTGCCTGGTGATCCGGGAGGCGGCCTGACGCACCGCCGTGCAGACGCCGTCAACCATATTCACACGACCCTTCGCAGCCTCGTTCACCACTTCACTCGGCGTATTCAACTCGATCCGTTCCCCAGGAGATTTCCGATGACATTCACGACTTTCTCGAGCCCGGCCACCCTGACGCCCGCCGCCCGCCACACTCCACCGCTGACGGTCGCCGCGATCGACGAGATGCTCGAATACCTGGTAACGCATTGGCACAAGGTGGAGCCCGCGCATCAGGAAGAAGGCCTTGGTGGCCGGATCTGCGACCTGCACCGCTTCAACTTTCTCCTCTGGCACGAGGAGGACATTGCCCGTTCGCCGGAGGTGACCGATGCCCGGATCGCGCAGGTGAAGCGGGCGATCGACAAGTACAACCAGGCCCGTAACGACGCGATCGAGAAGGTGGACGACTGGCTGATCGAGGAACTGGCTCGTCGTGGGATCGTCGCCGGCCCGACGGCCCCGGCGGCCACGGAGACTCCGGGTGCGGCGATCGACCGGCTCTCGATCCTGGAGCTACGGCGGTTTCACATGCGTGAGCAGATCGACCGGGCCGATGCGACCCAGGAGCATCGTGAGAAGGCGGCTTCGCGGATGGCGGTGCTCGACATGCAGCGGTCGCACCTGATGGATGCGCTCCAGCGGCTCATCGGCGAGATCTTCGCGGGGCAGCGGCCGCTGAGAGTGTTCCGTCAGATGAAGATGTACAACGATCCTTCGATGAATCCGTATCTCTACAAGGCGGGCGACAAGGCCGGCACGCGCACGGCGGCGTGAGTCGCCGGGCATGGATCTGCGACGTCAGCGACGCAGATGGTCCGGAGCGACCTGCATTGTGGAGAAGGCGATCACGAGCAGGGCGAGGACGGGAAGGGAC
>JBIIMX010000303.1:0-4537 GCA_044337765.1 Pirellulales bacterium
CCGAAACGTTCCAACATGTCGAGATGCCAATCGAGGGGCTCGACTGCCAGGCCTGCTCGCTCGCCTTTTACGAGAGACTCGTGAAGCTCGACGGTATCGAACACGCGCAGGTGAGCTTCCGAGAGGGCCGGGCCATCGCGTTGGTGAATCCGTCGAAGTTCAACGAGCTTGCCGTGCGAGAAAAGCTCCAGCAACAGGGCACTGGGACCACGATGTACGAAGAAGCGTCGGGTGTCCGAAGAGAGCGAACGATCTACGGCGCGTGGCCGCGAAGGCCGGCCAGTCCGGTGGCGTCCGCCACGACACCGGAGCGCAAGCCGGTGCAAATCCCGGCGTCGGCTCCGGCGGATGCTTTCCGGTTCGTCGATATCTCCGGGGGTGATTATCAGCGGGGCAATGCCAGCGGCGACGACGATTTCGTGCTCACCAAGTGGTCCCCCGTCCAGAAGCTGACGCTCGGCGGCTTTCGCATCGCGGCGACCGCCACCACGAAGGCGCAGTGGGACGGCGTCCACTCGTGGGCCATCTCCCATGGCTACACCGATCTGCCCGGCGGAGAAGGCCGGGCGGGCAACCATCCGGTGCACTCCGTCACCTGGTACGACGTGGTGAAATGGTGCAACGCGGCCAGCGAGAAAGACGGCCTCACGCCGTGCTACAAGGCCGGCGGGGAAATCTATCGCAGGGGATCCGCAGCCGGCGTGACCTGCGACTGGCAGGCTGACGGGTATCGGCTGCCGACCGAGGCCGAATGGGAGGTGGCCGCCCGCGGCGGATTGGCCGGAAAACGGTATCCGTGGGGTGACACGATTTCGCACGAACAGGCCAACTACTGCGCGGGAACGACTGGGGGCTACCACCCGAAGTTCGCGACAGAGGGCGAGGCCTGCACCAGCCCCGTCGGAAGTTTCCCGGCAAATGGCTACGGGCTCTTTGACATGGCCGGCAACGTCTCCCAGTGGTGCTGGGACTGGTTCGGAGACTACGGTACCGGCCCCAATCCGCGGGGGCCCGTCACCGGGGCGTTTCGCATGGTCCGCGGCGGCAGTTGGGCCGGCGGCCCGTTGAAGGCCGACTGTGCAATGCGCATTGTCGCGTTCCCTGCGCTTGCCAGCACGAACGTGGGCTTCCGCCTGGCCCGACGGCAGATCAACGGTGCCGAAGGACGTTCATCGTCGGATGCCGGTGCCGGGAATTGACGAGTTGCGGGCCTTTCGTCTTTGGTCCGCGGCCCCTTCAGACCCACTCGGCAGGCGGCTCGATCGCGTCGGCGGGCCGCTTCCCGGCGTCGATGCGGCCTGAGCCGGCCAGCCGGCTCGTCGCCTTCACCGTCATGTCGCCATCGCAGGCGATCTGGCAGGAGAGCCGCAGGCCCTTCTGTCCGGCGAGTCCCTTGGCCGCGAGCACGTCCCGCTCGGCCTTCGCCATCCGGGCCGGCTCGCCCGACACGAATTCGACCCGGCAGGTGGTGCACCGCGCCACGCCACCGCAGGCATGCAGCTGATCGACGCCGCACTCGTCCACGAGCGCATTCACCAGCCGCTTGCCGGCCGGAACCTCGAACGTACCCACACCTTCGACTGTCAGTTTTGGCATCTGGATGATTCCTGAAGAATGACTATTGAAATCAGATCTTGGCCGGTGCCGATGGCACCTGCTTGCCCGTTTCCGGCTGCTTGGCCGGTTCGGGCTTCGCCGCCGCGGGCTGCGGCTTTGGCTGCTTGGGGTCGAGGTTGGCCACCATGTCGTCAGCCGTCACGGCCGACACCACGCCCTCCGACGGCACCTCGAGCCCCGCGGTCCACACCAGGGCGTTGAGCATCATCCGACGGAAGTCGTCGTTGGCCCAGTTTCTGTGGAAGTGGGCACCGGTGCAGCCGAAGCCGCGGCCTCCTTCGGGCCGCTCGTAGGCCCAGGCCAGCACCTCACGCGAGCCCTTGCCCTTGGCGGCGCGGACCGTTGGGTTGCCATGATGGGAATGATCCGGCTTCTCACGGGTCTCGTCGGGCGGTACAGCCGATAGGATCGCCGTCACGCCGTTCATCGGCTCGCGAAACCGCATGTGGTAATACCACTCGTCGTTGGTCTCGAACGGCTTCACGCCCCGCGTGATCGGGTGCCCCTTGGCAAGCTCCGTCTTCGCGAGCGTCCAGTGGGGATTCACCGACCAATTCGCCTCGAAGTAGCCCCCCGTCCAGTTGAGAAACTCCGGCCCGCCTTTCTCCTTCGGTACCTCGACGGCGTAGTGCAGGCAGGCGATGCCCACGCCCCGCTTCGCCAGCGCGTCGATCTGGGCCAGCCGATTGCTCTGCAGCACCGGATGCCCTTTGCCCCCGTCGGCGAAGAAGAAGATGGCGTCGGCATTGTCAAAGGCCGTCGGGTCGGTCGGCCAGCCGCCGGTGTAGGTGGCCGTCACGAGTTGCGGCCCATTGGCCCCCGTCTCGAAGGCTGCGTCGAGGCATTTCTCGGCGAGCATGCAGCCGGCGCGGAATTCGTGATCGCCGGGCCCGTGGCTCGGCTTGCCCGCGACGAGCACGAGCTTCTTCCGGCCGTCGGCGAGCTTCAGCCGCTTGAGGTGAATGTCCTTGAACTCCACCTTCATCGGCGGCCCGGCGTGCAGTTGCAGGGCGAGAATCCCCTCGGCCGCCCGCTTGCCCACCTGCTCGTCAACGGTCTCCGACATCAGCTGGCCATTGATCAAGTGCTGAAGCTTCGGTCCGCGGGCGACGATCTTGTAGTCGTTCCACTCGCCCTGGCCCTGCTTGATCTTCTGCTGGAGGTCTTCTGTCTTCCCGATCGGCTCGCCCATGGTCTTCGTGCCATCGGCGGCGATCGACGCCCGTTCGCCACGCAGGGCGAGGATGCCGCGGCCCTTCTCCTCGTACATGATCCCGGAGAATTTCGGGCCCGCCTCGAAGTCACCCTGGTAGCCGCCGACGACCGAATCGCCGAGATCCTTGCTGCGGTATTGGATGCCGCTGTTGCCGCCGGTGATCCGATACTTGAGTTCGAGTTCGAAGTCGTCGACGTTGCCCTGCCGCCAGATCAGGAACGTGTTGCCTTTGGTGGGCTTCTCGGCGGTCGTCTGGCCGACGATCGTGCCGTCCTGCACCGACCAGAACTCGGGCTTGCCCTCCCAGCCTTCGAGCGACGTGCCGTTGAAGATCGGCACGAAACCGGGGTCGTCGGCCGCGAAAACCGTTCCTGCGCATGACAGAGCCGTCGCAGAGACGAGCATCACCAGGAAGTGGACGCGAGTCTTAAGAGACCGATGCAGCAGGTTCACGATCACGAGAGGGTCCTCCGATAGAACAATGGCTGGGTCTGTCGGCACATCCGGTCGGCGTGCCGAACGAGAAGCTGAAATCCTAGCAAAAGGGATCTTGCCCGGCACAATCGCGGGTGAAGAAATCAGCGATCGCGTCTGAGGTGGCGTTTTCCGGCAAAGTCCAGCCGGAAAGGCAAACGTCTCATCGCGGTGGCTTTTTGCCACCACGCGTCGCGGTCGTGCCCTTCCGGCTTGCCGACAGCTGGCCGCCGGGACGGCGAGCACGGCTGTCCGGGCGTTCGCAGGCCGGAACCCGACGCGAAAACGTTACCGATCCGGCAACGTTCTGCGTGCATTCAGAACGCGACGTTTTCGGCGGGGGCGGGGGCGGCGTTGGGGCTGACGGGCACCGGCAGACGCGTCGCCCGTACCGATTCCACTTGGATTCCCATCATGCCGAGAAAGGGCTCCATGGCAAAGACTTTGATGCCCATCTGCTTCGCATCTTTGATCTGTTCGTCGCGGAACTTCTTCTCCTTTTCGCTCATCTTCTTCCGCCCTCCCGCGCTCTCCGCATCCGCTCCTTTGCTCTGTGGAACGCCGGCATCGACAACCATTGTCGTCGACGGGCTCACCGTTTCCGCGATGGTTCCACCGATCTGCTGCACGAGTTGTTCCAGTCGTTTTTTGTCAGCGTCCGGATTGCCGCCGAATTGCGGGATGCCGACGATCACCACTTCCAACTGCGTCCCAGGCGACCAGAGGCTCGTGGCCACAACGTCGCCGGGGAGAATCGGATCGCGGGCCGAATCCTGCCGCACGCGGCAGCGGACGAGCGAGTCGCTCTCGATTGCCACCACTTCGACCACCGCCTTCTTGCTGCCGAGCTGTGGCTGGGGATCGGTGGGGTCGTACACGTAGAATTTCAGGCCGGCCCGCAGGCCGGCTGTCCGGCCGCAGGCGACCAGTACCGTACGGTCCATTTCATTGACGGAGAGGATGCGGCCGTCGAATCCGTCCACCCGGTCATCCTTCGGCGTGGCGGCCAGCACGGTATTTTGCAAAGCCGGGTCCGCTACTCGTAGCTGGGCGATGATCTGGTTCAGGCGGACGATCGTGCGTTCGCGGTCCCGCATCTCTTCAAGCATCAGAGCGATGCGGCGATCATCGCGATCCCCGCCGGCCGCATCGGCATCCGTCGGCCACTTCTGTTGCCGCTCTGGCGAGAGATACGGTTCGCCCTTCGCGATCTCTTCGCCGAGTTGTTTG
>JBIIMX010000304.1:0-4503 GCA_044337765.1 Pirellulales bacterium
GCAAGCTCGGCAAGGTGCTCGGCTACCAGACGGAATACTTCCGCAATTCGGCGATGGGGCAGTGGCGGTCGTACAAGCTCGAGAAGGAGATGACGCCGCAGACGATCGACTGGAAGCGGTGGCTCGGTGTCTCGCAGGGGCTCGCCCCCGCAATGGACTTCGACCGGGCCGTCTACAAACAGTGGCGGTGCTACTGGCCCTTCGGCTCGGGGATGCTCACCGACCTCTTCGTCCACCGCACGACGGCGATGCTCAAGGCCACCGGGCTGCGGTATCCGGCGCGGGTGGTGGGGGCCGGCGGCATCTACCTCGAGCTCGACACCCGTGAGATTCCCGACGTGGCCACCGTGGTGGCCGACTACAACGAGGGCTGCCAGGGGCTGATCACCGGGACGATGTGCAACGAAAACTCGCGGATCAAGCAGGTGATCCGCGGCCACAACGGGGCCTTCGAGTTCGGCAATGGCGAAGCATTCACCGACTTCCGATTCATCGCCGAGCGGCCGCAGGTGACGCTCGACAGCAGCATCAAGGACGAGCTGATCAAGACCGACCTCACCCCCGAGGCGCTCGCGCAGACCGACACCACCTACCTCCATTTCAAGAACTGGCTCGACGCGATGGAGGCAGGCCGGCCCGACCTCTGCAACAACACGCCCGACCTCGGTGCGGCGGCCGTGGTGACCGTGGTCCTCGCGGCGATGAGCTACCGCAACGGCAAGGTCTACCACTTCGACGCCGCGTCGGGCAGCTACACCGACGGCAATCCCGGCTGGGCGAAGAAGTGGGAGGCGATGTCGAAGGCCCGCGCGAAGCCGAACCACGTGCCGGGCTGGCAGGCCGGCGACACCGGCAGCACGATCCGGCCTCCCGAATACCAGTCCCTCGGCGGCCCGTGGGTGGGCGGCAAAGATCCCGCCAGCACCTAAAAAGGGGACGCAGCTCTTTTTGGGAAAAGGTGCCAGCCACCAAATCTGGAGAAGATGGCAGATTGCCCATTTTTGGTGGCTGGCACCTTTTATTAACGATGAGATACCTGATCGCATTTTTCGTGGCGGGAGTGACGTGCGCGTCGATCGCGGCGGCGGCTCCCGGCATTCCTGCCGATGCCCAATGGCACGACGTGACCCAGTGGGGCGTCGAGGGGCGCGGCTGGGGCGACCAGGACCGCAAACGGTGGTTCGACCGCTTTCCCGCCAAGGCCGAGGGCAGCGTCAATGATGTCGTCTGGCAACTGAGCCGCGACAGCGCCGGCATGGTGGCCAGGTTCAAGACCGACGCGCGGGAGATCTACGCACGCTACACCGTCTCGAAGCAGCAACTCAGCATGTCCCACATGCCGGCAACCGGCGTCAGCGGGCTCGATCTTTACGCGCGGGACGACGGCGGAAAATGGCGGTGGGTGGGGGTGACGAGGCCGACGCAGCAGACGGTCGAGGCGGTGGTCGTTGCCGGCCTGATGGAGGGCGCGAGGGAATATGCGGCCTATCTGCCGCTCTTCAACGGAGTCGAGTCGCTCGAGATCGGCGTGCCCGCCGGAGCGACATTCGAGGGGCTGCCGCCTCGGGCCGCACAGCCGATCGTCTTCTACGGAACCTCCATCACGCACGGCGCCTGCGCCTCGCGCCCCGGCATGGTGCACACAGCCATCCTCGGCCGACGGCTCGACCGGCCGGTGCTCAACCTCGGATTCTCCGGTGCCGGCACGATGGACGCCGAGGTCGGCAGTCTGCTCGCTGAACTCGACGCTGCGATCTACGTCATCGATTGCCTGCCGAACATGGGCGCCGCCGACGTCGCCGCGAAGTGCCGCCCGCTCGTGATGCAATTGCGGGCAGCGCGGCCCGACGTGCCGATCGTGCTGGTCGAAAGCCGCCGACACACCAACTCCTGGGCGTTGCCGGCGCTGAACCGGCAACACGACGCCAACCACGCGGCGCTCGAAGCGGTCTATGAGCAGCTCGTGCAGGACGGAGTGACGAAACTCTTCTCCATCGAGGGGGACCATCTCTACGGCGACGACGCCGAGGGGGCCACCGATGGATCGCACGCCAACGACCTGGGCTTCATGCGGCAGGCCGACGTCTTCGAACCGGTGCTCCGCGCCGCACTCGACTGAAAAGGGGACACGCGAATAAAAGGGGACGCAGCTCATTTCGCTTGAGGCGAAATGAGCTGCGTCCCCTTTTATTCGACCCTTTTCCAGGGCTTGCATGAAATAATGTACTTATGTACATATATGGCGGTTTTCTCTGACAATCGGCTGCTTCGCCCATGCCTCGCCGCCCGCGCTGCTGCCCCGCCGGAACCTGCTACCACGTGCTCAACCGCGCGGTCGCGAGGCTCCCGCTTTTTGAGCGGGCAGCAGACTACGAGGCATTTACTGAGGTCTTGCAAGAAGCCTTCCGGAGGGAGCCGCTACCGATATTCGCCTACAGCCTGATGCCCAACCACTGGCACTTCGTGGTCCGACCCGATGACGGGCATCAGGTATCAAGTTTTTTCAGGTGGTTGACCCACACCCACACGATGCGGTGGCATGCGAGCCACCACACCGTCGGGACCGGCCATCTGTACCAAGGTCGATTCAAGGCGTTTCCGATCGAAGAAGACGACCACCTTTTGACCGTGATGCGATACGTGGAGCGGAACCCCTTGCGGGCGAATCTCTGCCCGCGTGCGGAGGAATGGAGATACGGAAGCGCCTGGCATCAAACGAAAGGCACAGCCTTATCGGACGCCATTCTCAGCCCATGGCCAATTCCGAGGCCGGCAACGTGGCTGGATCACGTCAATCAGCCCCAGACGACGGGCGAGGTGGAAGCGATCAGGAAGAGCATCGCACGCGGAATGCCCTACGGGACCGATCGCTGGGTTTCGCAAACCGCAGCCCGGCTGGAGATAAAACACACACTGCGACCGCGAGGCCGGCCAGCAGCGAAATGAGCTGCGTCCCCTTTTTTGCGTCTTGACATTGTCGGGCATTTGACGATAGTGAGAAGCGGAGATCACACCACGTGAGGGTTACCGATGGCTCCGTCACCAACACGCTCTGAAAAGCTCGACCTGAGAATCAGCTCCGAGGCGAAGAGGACGCTGCAGGCCGCCGCGGCGTCGCAATCGCGAAGCCTCAGCGAGTTCGTGCTGGAGAGCGCCTTGCAGCGGGCGGCGGAAACGCTGCCGAACCGGCAACGATTCGGCCTCGACGAGGGGCGGTGGAAAGAGTTCATGGCCGCCCTGGAGGGCCGGCCCCGCCCGCTTGCCCGGCTCAAAAAACTGCTTCGTTCGCGGGGTCCGTTCGACGCCGGATCGAAATGAACGGCAGCCTGCGGATCGAGAAGCTGACCCGGTCGCACGACGTCGATGGCTTTGTGTCCGGCCGCGAGCCGCTCGACAGGTTTCTCGTGCGGCACGCCTTGCTTAGCCAGCAGGCCAATGCCTCCCAAACGTACGTGGCCGTCTCTGACGATCGGGTCGTGGGCTATTACACGCTCGTCTTCGGTCAGGTCTCGCGCGACATCGCTCCACCGAGAATCGCCACGGGGCTGCCGCGATACCCCGTGCCGATCATGGTGCTGGCACGGCTTGCCGTTGCCGGCGATTGGCAGCGGCGGGGAATCGGCAGCGGCATGCTCAAGGACGCCATCCTGCGCACGCTTCGTGCGGCGGAGATCGCCGGCCTGAGAGCGCTCGTCGTACACGCCAAAGACGAAGCAGCCCGGACTTTTTACGAACGGTTCGACTTCGTCCCGTCGCCATCCGATCCGCTGCACCTGTTCGTGCTCATCAAGGACCTGAAACGGATCCTTGGTAAGTAACGAAATGAGCTGCGTCCCCTTTTTGCCCACCACCAAAAGCCCCTCGCGGAAGCGAGTGGGATAACGCGAGCCATCACCATCCGGGCGATTGATCGAATAGGTCGATAGCGATCGCAGCCCGTCATCCCACCGGCTTCCGCCGGGGGCTTGTGGAGCAGAAAAGAGCTGCGTCCCCTTTTTCCCTCATCCTGCTTTCGCAGGATGGAAGCCTGGTCGCGGGGCGGGCATAGTCCATTGATTTGGTCACGAGTTTGTCACTTCCGACAGGAAACGATTTTCCATGAGCATCAAGACGGCCATCCTTACCGACACTCGCACGCGGCTTGCCCTTGCTGCGCTTGCTCTCCTGCTTGCCGGGGCCTGCGAGGCGTGGGCGGCGGGCACGGCTGCCAACGCTCCTCCGGTCGCTGACACCGGGATGATCACGCCGGCGGAGTGGCTCGAGGCCCAGAAAAAGCCGGCCTTCCGTGACGGCCACACGCTGCCACGGCTGACCCGCTTCGGCTGGGTGCTGCCCACCGATGCGCGGATCGAACTCGCCGAGCACTGGGGCTACGCACTCGAGTTCGGCGGCTATGTGGACGACAAGGTCGTCGCCCGGTTGGACGATCCGAAGAGCGACGAATCCAAGCTGGCGGCTCTCGCCAAGTCTGATCCTGCCCGCTATCCCGTCGCCGTCATCTGT
>JBIIMX010000305.1:0-4500 GCA_044337765.1 Pirellulales bacterium
GAGAGCCGTGTCAGCCAGATGCATTCCGCCATCGTGGAACGACTGCAGAACCAACTGGACCGGCGGAAAGTCGAGTTCGCGTTTGGTTGATCGCCGGCGCGGCGGTCTGGGCAGGCTGCGGGGCTTTTGGGCCGGCAGAATGCGAAAAACAGGCAAGCAAAAAATTTCCTGAAGTATGCGGGCGTGGTTGGTCGATGAATCAAAGCTTGTCGCGGCGACCGATGGCGGGTGAGTCCGTCCGGCCGCTGTCCGACGACTGGTGTCGCCGGAACGCGGAAGCGCGGCAACAATAGTTACGAGATCGATGAGTCAGCAAGGAACAGTCAGCACCGAAACCTGAAACCCGCCATGAACCTTCCTGCCGGTGACGGCGTAGAAGCGGACATGCCGGGGGAAGAGGGGTTCGATACACGACTGCCGGTTCCACCAAGAGGAGAGCCATCATGAACATCTGGGGTGTCACGTCGACGCAGGGATCGCAGGGGCTGAACGCCTTGAAGGGCGTGGAAGCCACGCAGTCCACACAGGCCGCCATGCAGCAGGGCGTGGCCGAGGTCAACGACTCGGTGACGCTGTCGGTCGATGCCGTCCGGGCAGCCGAGTCGACCGGCGACATTCGCTTCGACCGGGTGAACGCGATCCGGGCGGCGATTGCCGACGGTTCGTACGAGACTCCCGAAAAACTCGACCTGGCGATGGACCGTCTGCTCGACCGCCTGCTTGACAGCTAAGGCGGCTGAGCGGTTCGCCCGCATGTCGAACTGTATTTCCGAGCAACAGCCGGACCGGCAACGGTTCGGCTGTTGACGTTTGGTGACAGCCAACGGCGGGCAGACTAAACTGAAGGGGCGGTTCTCCCCCGAAAGCTCCCATGGCCATCGCAACCGATTTTTCGCTGGGCAAGGTCGACGTCGCGCTGACTCCGCGCGAGCGATTCGCCGAATTTCTCCAGACCCGCGGCAAGCGTATCACGCGGCAGCGTCAGGTGATCGTCGATCACGTGAGCAGCCACCATGAGCACTTCGATGCCGAGCAACTGCTGACCGACCTCCGCCGGACGCCGGAGGGTTCGAAGGCCAGCCGGCCCACCGTCTACCGCACGCTCACCGAGATGGTGGACGCTGGACTGCTCCGCAAGATGGTGCTCGGCGGGCGGGCCGTCTATGAGCACGACTACGGTTACCCCCAGCACGATCATCTCCACTGCACGTCGTGCCAGAAGCTGATCGAATTTTCGAGTGACGATCTGGCCAAGATCTGCGAGGCGGTGGCGGGGCAGCACCAGTTTCGTGTCCGCAGCCACCGGCTGATCATCGCTGGCCTGTGTGCCGGCTGCCGCAGCAACCGTAGCAAGTCGCGGCACCAGGACCGCGTCTGACGCGGTCGCGGCCCTCCGGGCCTGGCGTGTTGAGAGAACGCGACCAAACCTTCGACCCGATGGAAAAGGGACCGGAGCGATCGACCCCGTGGCCACAAGTTTTTTAACTTGTGTCGTGACGGAAGAAACGGCACGCTTGGAAACTCGCCGCCACGGGGGACAGAGACACGGCACGCTCGAAACTGGGCCCTACGGAGAGCGCTACCGGAGCGATCGACCTCGTGGCCACAAGTTTTCAACTTGTGTGGTGACGGAAGACACGGCAAGTTGGAAACTCGCCGCCACGGGGGACAGAGACACGGCAAGTTGGAAACTCGCCGCCACGGGGGACAGAGACACGGCAAGTTGGAAACTCGCCGCCACGGTGCGGATCGGACTGATGGTCAACCGACGGGGTCAGACTCAGACCCGGAGTGCCGATTCGGTGGCCCGCTTGGGGCAGGCGGCGAGGGCTTCGCGGACCGGACCCGTGACGAACTCCTCGACCTGAGCCGAGGCCCGGCCGGCCAGCCCCGGCACGTCCATCGCCGCCAACAGGTCGATCCCCTTGAAGAGCGGATCGGCGGCCAGCCGTTCGATGAGATCGTTGTCGTGCCCCTCACGCATCCGGGCCGTGGTGGCGTGGCTGTGAAGCCTGATCGCCTCGTGCAGTTCCTGCCGGTCGCCGCCCGCCGTGGTGGCGGCCATCAGCAGCCGTTCGCTGGCGAGGAAGGGGAGGTGGTGCTCGAGGTTGCGGCGGATTGCGCCGGGCAAGACAACGAGACCGCCCGCGATGTTGGCGTAGATCACGAGTTGGGCATCCGTGGCGAGGAAGGCCTGCGGCAGTACCAGCCTTCGCGGAGCGGAGTCGTCGAGCGTCCGCTCATACCACTGCGTCGCCGCCGTCTGGCCGGTGGTCGCGGTGAACCCCATCACGAACCTCGCCAGCCCGCACATCCGTTCGGCGCGCATGGGGTTACGCTTGTAGGGCATCGCCGAGGAGCCGACCTGGTCCGTTTCGAAAGGCTCTTCCATCTCCGCCCATGCGGCCGCAAGCCGCAGGTCGTTGCCCGCCTTGTGTGTCGATTCGGAGATCCCGGCGAGCACCGATACCACCTGCGAATCGACTTTCCGCGTGTAAGTCTGCCCGGTCACGTCGTAGGACCGCTCGAACCCGAGCTTGTGCGACACGATCTCGTCGAGCTTTCGCACCTTGGCGTGATCGCCGGCGAAGAGTTCGAGAAAGCTGGCCTGGGTGCCGGTCGTGCCCTTGACCCCGCGGGCCCGGAGCATCCGGCGGCGATGCAGGACCTCGTCGAGGTCGAGCAGCAGGTCGTGGATCCAGAGACAGATCCGCTTGCCGATCGTGGTGGGCTGCGCGGGTTGCAGGTGGGTGCGGCCGAGGCAGACCAGATCGCGGGTCTCCATCGCGCGGTCGGCCAGCCGTTCGATCACCACGGCAAGCCGGGCCGCGATGAGATCGAGCGAATCCCGCATCAGGATCAGGTCGGTGTTGTCAGTCACGTAGGCGCTTGTCGCCCCGAGGTGCAGGATCGGCCGGGCCGACGGGCAGGCATCACCGAAGGTGTGCAGGTGCGCGAAGACGTCGTGCCGCATCTTTCGCTCGTAGTCGGCCGCCTTCGCAAAGTCGATCGGCTCCAGATGGGCCCGCATGTCCGCAAGTTGTGCGGGCGAGATCGGCAGGCCCAGTTCCGCCTCCGCTTCCGCCAGCGCCAGCCATGTCTGCCGCCAGAGCTTGTAGCGGTGGTTGTCGCTCCAGAGCCGCGACATATCGGCCGAGGCATAGCGGGAAGCGAGCGGATTGTCCCAACGGTCGCGGGGGTCGGTAGCGGAATCGGAATTCACGGACGGGCTCCTGATGTTTGGCTTCCTGGTGTTTTGTTGGGGCCGGGCGGCGCCGCCTGCCGGCTCATCTTGCAGAACAGCCGCTCCAAGGCCAGCCTGGCTCGCAGACCCCGCGACGCATCGCTTTTGAGCGACAGATCGAGTTCCAAAAGGCTGACAGGCAGCTGCCGCGCCCGCCGCGGCCCCAGCTGGCCCAGCGACTCGCGGGCCTGGGACAGCGCCTTCGGCCATGCGGCGACGCCCGCCTCCCGCAACGCCTGCTCGACGCCGGCGGGCCGTCCGGCGTCGGCGGGCAGAGCGAGCAGCCGGGCCGCGGTGGAGAGCCGCCGCAGCACCGAGGCCATCTGGGCGCTGATGCCGATCGGGTTTTCGCCGGCGGCGAGCAACTGGGCCAGCTGTGCGACGGCCTCGCGGGCGTCGCCCGTTGCGGCGGCGTCGATCATGCCCCAGGCGGTGCGCTCCAGGGGGCTGGCGGCAAAGTCGTCGATCGCCTCGGGCTGGATGAGCGTTTTTTTGGCGGCGGGGTCGGTGGCGGCGGCGAGGCGGGCGAGCGCCTGATCGACCTGGCCGAGATTGTTTCCGAGGCGTTCGAGCAGCCGCTGCGCCGTGGGGGCGGCCAGTTGAATCCCGTGCCGCGACTGCGCCCACTGCCGCACCCATGTCGCCAGATTTGCACGCTGTGGGATCGTGATGTCGATCACGAGCCCGTGTTTCGCCACCGCCTTGGCGAGCCGCGTGTTTGTCGGCAGGCTTTTCACTTCGAGGATCACGAGCCCGCGGCCGCCGCCGGCTCCGCGTGGCGAGCCGGCGAGCTTTTCGAGCGAGTCGCGGGCCGCGGTCACGAAGCAGTCGGCCGACCGCACGACGGCCGCCCGGGTCGCGCCGGCGAAGAGCGGGACCGTGGCCGCCTCATCGAAGACATCGCGGGGATCGGGGGCGGCCTCGCCCGAAAATTCCCGCCATGCCCAGGAGCGGTCGGCCTCGTCGGGGCAGAGCCGATCGCGGAGCAGGGCGAGCATGTGGCCGGCGAGAAACGGCTCGTCACCCACCAGCGCGATCAGCGACGGCGTGCCGAGCGACCAGTCGGACGGTTGCTTTAGGATCTCGAGGGCACTGGCGGCGTCGGGCACGGGGACGGCTCTCCACTGGGAAGGCCGTCAGTGTAGCGGGTCGTGGGCGGAAAACGCTCGGCGCGTTCATGCGGCACGGCTAAAAAACGGCAAGTTGGAAACTCGCCGCCACGGGGGAGAAGATACGGCAAGTTGGATGTGGCCGGA
>JBIIMX010000306.1:0-4491 GCA_044337765.1 Pirellulales bacterium
CCGAGAGACGTTTATCGCAGCGTGGAGCCCGAGGCTTCCGCACGGCTGGCCATCTCGGCGTAATTCTGCGACTGCGTCTCGTCACCCTCTTCGGCATACATCGTCGAGAGGTTGCCGTAGGCAACGGCCAGCGAACGCTCCTCGAGGTGCTTCGCATCGACGGCGGCCACCATCAGATCGACGCCCCGGCGGCTGAGCGCCATGGCGTCGTCGCGGCGATCGACCTGCCAATACGAGATCGCCATGCTGACGTAGGATTCGCCGAGCTGGCCGGCCTCGCGGTCGCGCTCCAAACGCGGATTGCCCTCCCACATCGGGATGACCCGGTCGAACCAGGTCACCGCCGTGGCATGGTCACCTCGCTGCAGGCTGTGCATGATGCCCACACGGAACAGGAGGTCTCCCGAATTTTTGCGTTCCTTGTCCGAGAGTTCACGATGCTCGCCACCCCGCTCGAGATACGCTGCCGTGAGCGTCGCATTGTCGAGCATGTCAGAGGCATCGCCACGCATCTGTGCGGCGGCCAGGGCGTCGAGAAGTCCGAGCCCCACCTCCCAGTCGATCTGACGGCGACGCCATGGATCTTCGACCGAGTCACCCATGCGGTCGCGGAGTTCCAGCAGCCGCTTCACCCAAGGCAGGGGCTCGAACGAATCGGCTGAGCCGGCCGCGACGGCCAGTGCGCCACGGCACAACTGCAGTTCCAGGGTTTGTTGGACAGCCAGTTCCGCCTTGCATTCGGCGACGACTGCCTCGCTTCGGGCCATCCACTTGGGGATCACCCGACTCTTCTGCTGCCAGGTACCTTGGGCGATGGCCTGAGCCGTGCCGAGGTGAGCGTCCAGCATGATCTCTCTGGCGGCTTGCTGGACTGCGGGAGATCGCTTGGCAAGCAGCGCAGAAGACCGACGGATCGCCTCCGCGAAATGCTCGACGGCCTTCTGGTGATCGGGAGTGACGCCAGCGAGTTCGATGCGGCCCAGAAGCCGTTCGACCTGTGCCGCCACCAGCGGAGGAGTGTTGGGCGTGGCCTTCACGTTCTCCACCATGGTGCGGGCCTCTTCGGGACGGTCGAGTGCCAGCAGAATTCCGCCGTGCTTCATCTTCGTCCAGACGTCGGACGGATCGATCTGCTCGGCAGCCTCCGCCAACCGCAACGCCTGCTGCCACTTGCCCTGCTCACACATCAGCACCATCAGCAGCCGGTGGGCGCGGAGGTGCTTGGGATCGATCTCCACCGCGTATTGCAAGTCGGCCACGGCGTAGGCGCTGCAGGTATCGATTTCCCCCTCGGCCCGGAGCACGAATGACTCCGGATCGAGCGGCTCGATCATGACGGCGGTGGCCGATTGAGTGCCCGGCTTCACGCTGAAGATGACGCCGCGTTCAGGAAACACCTCACCGATCGAGACGCCCTGTTCGTCGAGGATCGACACGGTGCGCAGGTCGGCAATTTCCAACTGCTTGGCGAGGTCGCCAACGGCGACCGGCTCGGCCAGTTTGATGCGGATCGCCGCCACGACATCCCCATCGAGAGTGACCTCGACCCGCTCGAATGGCTCGATCTTCCAGAACAGTCCGCGAGTGCCGTCCTCCCGGGTGAACGGTTCACCAGCTCCCCAGCCGGCCCGCAGTTCATCGCCGGTGGTCTTGCCCGGATGAACACCGCGAAAGCTGGCCGGGTCGATCGAGAGCGTGGGCATCTCATCAGGCGTGGCGGCCACTGGAGCGGTGACCGTGCTCTTGATCGGGCGAGCGGCGACTGGCGGTTCAGCGGGCCGCTCTTCGCGGGCTGTTGCGGCGGTCTGGCCGGCGATTGCAGGAGCGGTCTCTGCGGTCGGAGACGCCTCGGGCTTCGTGCTCTCGACCTTCGTTGTGACCGCACCCGCCAGCGGAGCCGACGGCTTGAAGGTCGGCTTCGGCAGCCCGCCGACGGTGTCGGTCAGCCAGCGCTTGAGAACGCTCGTCTCTGGTCCCAAGCCCGACTTCCCGACAGTTTCTTCGTTGGCAGCGGTGGCGGCGGGACTCGCCGCTGGGGCACCTGCGGGAACCAGTTCAGTCCACTCGGCAATAAGTCGGCCTGCCGGCTCGGTCGTCGTGGAGGCGTCTGAACGCAACACGGCGGGGGCCGGCTTGACCTCCGCGCGAAACGCAGGTGCAACGACGTCACGGACTGGCGGCACCGTCCGCTCGGCAACCGGTCGGGCGGGAGCCATGGGCATCTGAGTCCGGGCTGTCGTCTGAGGGCCGCCGGTCTGGGCAGCCGGAGGAAGGCCGGCCCCCCCCTGGGTCTTTGCGCTGCTCTGCGGCTTCAGCGTCGGCGCAGCGACCGTTTGGGCATCCGCCTGCCGTTTGACGGACGGCTCGCCGATCGATTCGATCCATCGAGGCAGCCGCATGATCGCCCGCGGTGGTTCCGCACGCGTGGTTTCTTCCGCATGAACGACACCGACAAACACGACGGTTGCCGCGGCGGAGAAGAGTGAACGAGAGACTGTGAGAGGCAGGCACCGCAGCATGGCCACGAAAGAATCCTCCTTGGTTGCGGACGGCAAACGCCCGAAGGCGGGGGGAGGGTAGGTGCCGGCATTCGCCCTGTCCAGAGCAGATAGAAGGCTTTCATCTCGCTGAAACCGAGAGCCCGCCCATTCCTCGCGTATGCCCCAGCCTGACCGATCGCCCCCTTTTTTTCACGGCGTTTCCAGTGCATGCTGGTCACGTATGAACACTCCACGTCCGCAGCATGTGGTCGTCATCGGTGGCGGGATGGCCGGTCTGGCTGCCGCGGAGGCGGTGCTGAAGCAGCACCCCCCGGCGACCCCGCCAGGTGCTCTCGTGGACCGCCGGGTGACGCTGATCGAGCACTCCGGCCGCGTTGGCGGCGTGCTGGAGACGGTGCGTCACGATGGCTGGCTCGTCGAGCGGTCCGCCGATAGTTTTCTCGCCGCCCGTCCCGAAGCCGTCGCACTCGTCGATCGTGTGGGGCTCACGGGCCAGCTCATTGGTGTCGATCCGCGGGTGCGGCGGGCACTGATTCTCCACAAGGGCCGCACGCAGCCTGTGCCCGCAGGCTTCAGGCTGATCGCTCCCGGCCGACTGCAGAGCATCCTCACCACGCCGTTGCTCTCGCCAAGAGGGCGACTGCGACTGCTCTGTGAACGGTTCGTGCCGGTCCGGGACCGGAGCATGGCCGATGAGTCGCTCGAACACTTTGCCGTTCGTCGGCTGGGACGAGAGGCCTTCGAGCATCTCGTGCAGCCGCTTGCCGCCGGCATCTGGACGGCCGATCCGGCCCGCCTGAGCATGGCAGCCGCCTGCCCCGACTTCTTTGCGATGGAAGTCCGCGATGGCAGTCTCTGGGCCGGAGAACGGAGGCGTGGCAGGGAGGCCGCGGAAGCCACGCCGGCTGCCGGAGCCCGCTACGGGCAGTTCCTCACGCTCGAAAGTGGCATGGAGACCCTGCCACGCCGGCTGGCCGACCAACTCGCGGCCGGCGGTGTGCAGTTCGTCACGGCCGCTGTCACCGAAGTTTCACAGCGACCCGACCAGCTCTGGGAGATCGTGCTGCGCGACGTGGCAGAGGGTGCAGCAACTTTCGGAGCCAACCACCGGCCCGCCACGATCGAAGCCGATGCCGTCATCGTTGCCGTGCCATCGACCAGGGCAGCCTCGATGCTGCGTTCCTGCGATCCGGCACTGGCGTCGGCGCTCGCGGACATCGAATACGCCGGGTCGGCAGTCGTCTCGCTCGGTTTTGCCAGGGAGGACGTCGCACATCCGCTCGACGCCGCCGGGGTCGTCGTGCCGCGGCGCGAGGGCCGACGAATCCTGGCCGTCAGTTTTTCAAGCCAAAAGTTTCCGGGCCGGGCGCCGGCGGGATCGGTGCTGATGCGGACTTTTGTAGGCGGGGCACTTGATCCTGAGACAGCAGCCTTGGACGACGATCATCTCGTGCGATTGGTACTCGCCGAGTTGCGGGACGTGCTCGGCGTCCGAGGCTCGCCGCAAATCGCGCAGGTCGATCGCTGGCAGGGAGCGATGCCGCAATACACGGTGGGACACATCGACCGCGTGACCCGCATTCAGCGGCTGGTCACCGCACACCGCGGCCTGGCGTTGGCAGGGGCGGCCTACGAAGGTGTGGGCATCCCGCAGGTGATCGCATCGGGCCAGGCAGCTGCCGCCTCGCTGCCTCAGCCCTAGAGCGCTGTCGACGTACGTGTAGCACCGGTTCCGGGGCGGCAACGGTCTGCGTCCGTCGCTCCGACGGCGGAGCCGCTCGTCGCGTGGGCAGGATAGCCCACGGTTTTGGGAGAAGCCGCCTACTTCTTCTTGCCTGCGGCAGGAGCCTTCCCGCCTGCAGTCGCGGCGTCACCCTCTTCCTTGGCCTTCTTCTTTTTCTTGACGGCCGTCTTGGTGACGCGGACCTTGGGCAGCCCCAGCGGGCTGCGGCCTTCCGTCCACCGCTCCTGCTCCTTGAGCTTGAGGATC
>JBIIMX010000307.1:0-4477 GCA_044337765.1 Pirellulales bacterium
TGGAAAGCCGCCTTTCGAGATCCTTGCCATGCGTGCCGTGCCGGGCGGCTTCGAACTGGAGTTCACCGAGCCGGTCGATCTCCATGCGGCCGGCGACCCGGCGAGCTACGCGGCCAAGGGTTTCACCTACATCTACCAGGCGAGCTACGGCAGCCCCGTTGTCGACGAGCAACCGTGCCCGGTCGAAAAGGCCGAGCCGACCGCCGATGGCCGACGCGTGCGGCTCACGCTGGGGAACCTTCGCGAGGGGATGATCCACGAGATCAAGGCCGCCGGGATCCGCAACGCCGCCGGCCTGCCGCTCCTGCACGACACCGGTTGGTACACGCTCAACCGTTTGGCGAAGTAGGCGACGGAAGGAATCGCGTATGCGAGCCGGGCGTCAGCCGCGGTGCATTTCCGGGCGGGCAAACACGAGCCGGCCGGCCGTGGTCTGCAGCGTGCTTGTCACGCTCACGTGCACCGTGCGACCGATCTGATCGCGTCCCTGTTCAACCACCACCATCGTGCCATCTTCGAGATAGCCCACGCCCTGTCCGGGCTCCTCGCCCGGCTTCACCAGGCGCACATCGAGCAGATCGCCGGGCACGAACACCGGCCGCAGGGCGATCGCCAGATCATGGACACTGATCGCCTGCACGCTTCGCAATCCGGCAATCTTGATCACGTTCGCGTCGGCCGTCACCACCCGCCCGGCGAGATCGGCAGCCATGCCCACCACCCGCGATTCGGTGGTGGCGTCGAGATCGTCTTCGTTGCGGGCGGGCACAACCTCCAACTCGACCGCCTTCCCCTGACGCAGCCGCGACAGCACGTCGAGCCCGCGTCGGCCGCGGATCCTTCGGAACTTGTCGGTCGATTCAGCGGCTTCCTGCAGCTCGTCCACGACGAAGGACGGCACGACGAACCGGCTCTGGAAGAGTCCCGATTCGGCGAGATCGGCGATGCGGCCGTCGATGATCGTGCTCGAGTCGAGGACGTTGGGCCGCAGCCCCTTCACATCGCGGGCGAATTCGACGTAGGGAATGATGAAGCGGAAGTCATCTCGCGTCTGCAGCAGGAGACTCGTGCAGACGTAGCAGAGAATCATGCCGAGCACCGACGGCAACCATCCCAGCAGTGGGGTGGGGGGGACCGCCGCGAGGAGGGGCGTGAGGGCGAGAATGGCCACGTACGTCAGAAACACGCCGATCAAAAGACCAAAATAGATCGACGTGATCACCGTCAGTTCTTTGTGACGCAGGGAAAGATCGACACCGATGACTGCCAATGGCAGCACGACCATGCCGCCGAGCACGGCCCACGGCAGCCACGCCGAAGACTCCCGCATGGGGGCGGAGTTGAACATGAGGACCGCGATCCCCACGGAGACCATCACGAAGATCGCCCGCAGTACGACGAGAGCCATGAGACGAGAAGTGTGGAGGGTGGGTGTGCATCAGGGTGCGAATCGAACCAAACGAACACGGTCAGATGGTAACACAAACCGGTGTCGCGTTCCGTGCGGCGTCGTCAGGTCGGGCCGAACCGCCGTTCGTGATCGCGTTCCAAGAAGCGGTCGGTCATGCCGCCGATGTAATCGGCAACGCTGCGACGCACGCCGAATCGCTCGGCGCGCCCGCGAAAGCCCGGTGGCAACTCGTCGGCATGGAGGCAATACCACTCGAAAAGTCGGTTGAGTTGCCGCTGTGCCGGCACCCGAACAGCCAGTACCCGGTCGCTGCGGTAGACCCGTTGGAAGAGAAACTGTTCCAGGGCCCGCTTGCCTTCGGCGACCGCCGGCGAATGGGCCACGAGGCGTACACCGGGCGTGCCACTCTGGCCGTGAAACACCTCCCGAACCTGTGCCACCGACTCGATCCCCAGGACCGCGATGGCGGTCCGGCTTCGCGTCACGAGTTCCGCCACCTCGAATTCCACCACCTCGTGCAGCGCAGCCCGCCGCAGTTCCGGGCCGGCCAGCGGGCCGTAGCGTTCGCGGGCGCGCCGCGCGGCTTCGGCCACGAGCGGAATCTCGAGCAGTTCGTCCATGGTGACGAGACCGAGTTCGACCGCGTCGTCGGCGTCGTGCGTGTCGTAGGCGATCGAGTCGGCGGCGTCGACGACCTGAGCTTCGAGCAGCGGTGCGGGTGCCGTGCCGTCCTTCTTCCGTGTGGCCTGTGCATCGAGAACCTCGCGGGAGAGATTCAGGCCCGGGAAGTTCGGGTAGCGGATCTCGAGAAGTTCCACGATGCGAAGCGCCTGGGCGTTGTGGTTGAAGCCGCCTTCGTCGGCCAGCAGTTCGGCGAGCGTATCCTCGCCTGCGTGTCCCAGCGGCGGATGGCCGATGTCGTGGGCGAGTGCCAGCGTTTCAACGAGGTCTTCGTTGAGGGCCAACGCGCGGGCCAGCGTCCGCGCGATGCTCGTCACCTCGAGCGTATGCGTGAGGCGACTGCGGTGATAGTCGCCGTGGTAGCCGGTGAAGACCTGCGTCTTGTGGGCGAGTCGGCGGAACGCGGCCGAGTGGACGATGCGGTCGCGATCACGTTGGTAGGGGCTCCGAAAGGCGTGCGGCGGCTCGTCGTGCACCCTGCCTGCGGAATCGACGGCGTGCATCGCCCATGGAGCGAGCAGGAGCGATTCGCGCCGCTGCCAATCGGGAACATCGACACGTTCGTCGGCGTGGTGGCGTGCAGCCATCAGTGGGATCCATCGGGACTTGGTTCGGGGGCGTGGGCGGGCACCGCGGCCGCCTGCACGAGTTGCTCCCGCAGGGCGTCGAGTGACTGGGGCAGCACCCGTACTCCGGCGAGCGTCGGCATGAAGTTCACATCCCCTGGCCAACGCGGCACGATGTGCCAGTGGAGATGGCCGGGAAGTCCGGCGCCGGCGACCGCGCCGAGATTCAGGCCAACGTTGAAGCCATGGGCCTGCATCGAACGCTCCATGACCCCGCACCACTTCACGATGCAGGTCTGCAGATCAAGGAGTTGCTCCGTCGACAGGTCGCCGAGCGCGGCCCGGTGGTCGAGCGGGGCGACGAGCAGATGGCCGTTGGAATAGGGAAAGCGGTTGGTGACGACCACGCTCGACTGCGTGCGTGACACCACACCGAGGACCTTGTCGTGAGCGTCATCTGCCGCTGCCGCCCGACAGAGGAAGCAGTCGTGAACGGCGCCGTGCCGCCAACGCGTGGGCTCCACCTGCGTGCCCTTGTCGTGCCCCTGCACGTATCCCAATCGCCACGGTGCCCAGAGGGTTTCGTTACTCATGGGGGTATGGTACCCGACCGGCTTGGGGCACGCATCGCCGGGACGGCACCGCGAGGCCGGGATCGCTCCCTGAGGCGGCGAGTGCGCCGTGTTCACGGCAAGGCTCGGCATCGTGCCACCTCGACAGGCGGAGGCCTGTCCTCGGTCAGTGCCTTGGCCGACTTCGTCGGCTGGTGCTGACCCGGCTCTCCGGGCCTGGCGACTCATGGTCGGCGCTGCCAGACGTTTGGCCCCGTGGAGGCGAGTTTCCCAGCGTGCCGTTGCCCCGGCGCGGATTCCACACGTTGAAAACTCGTGGCCACGGCGTCGATGGCTTCGATTTCGCTTTCGGTGACGTCCCAGCGGAGGCGAGTTTCCCAATGTGCCAGGCGTTGGCACCGCTGGTCGGGCTCCCAAATCGCAGATCAACGGGATACGGGCCGCAGGACTTCCGCCCAGAGGCAATCGGACACGAGCAGACCCTCCCGCGTGAGTCGCACGTGCTCACCGTCGTCGGTGGCGAGACCGCGGTCGGCCCAGCGGCGAATGGCCGCGCCGGCAACGCGGTCGAGATCGAAACCGCTTTCTGACAGGAAGGCCGCGCGGCGAAGACCGTCGCGGCGGCGAAGCCCGAGCACGACCCGTTCCTGTGCCGCCTCCAGTGGCGTCATCGCTTCGCGGTCGCCCGTGAAGTCCTCGCCGGCGAGCACGCGCCGCATCCACGTCGTCGTGCTGCGGTGATTGGTGATCCGTACCCGGCCGTCGAACCGGGCGGCGCCCGGACCGAACGCCTCCCATGGCCGGCAGTCCCAGTAGGTTTCATTGTGCCTGCAGCGGCCGCCGGGCCGGGCGAAGTTGGAGACCTCGTAGTGCTCGAAGCCCGCCGCTGAGAGGCGGTCGATCGTCAGTTCGAGCATCGCCCGCTCGAGCGGTTCAGCGGCCGGCTCGAGAGAGCCTCGGCGCCTCTGTGACTCGAACCGAGTGCCCTTCTCCCAGGTCAGGCAGTAGGCCGACAGGTGCGGCGTACCGAGCGCCACCATCGCCTCGAGATCACGTTCCACATCGGCGAGCGTCTGCCCCGGCGCGGCCGTCATCAGATCGACGCTCACCATGAAACCACGGTCGAGCAGGATATCGACCGCCCGGCGCACGTCGTCGGGCGAATGGTCGCGATCGAGGGAGAGGAGCGTCTTCGCTTCGAGGGACTGTGCGCCGAGGCTCACGCGGGTCGTGCCGCAGGCCGCGGC
>JBIIMX010000308.1:0-4457 GCA_044337765.1 Pirellulales bacterium
AGAGGCGGAACTTGCGGCTGGCATCGTGGCGGAGATGCGGGACGGAGACGGGCCGGTTGAGATCGGCCTGGCCGATGGCCGGCGTTTCACTGTCGTGGCCACTGAGACGCGGCCGGCGGCGCGGCCGGCGCTTGAGTCCCTGAAACAGGGCAGCGTGTGGATCGTGACGGGCGGAGCCCGAGGCGTGACGGCCGAGTGTGCGCGGGAATTGGGGCGGAGGTTCGGGCTGAAGCTCGCGCTCGTCGGCTCGACGGCACCGATCGCCGTGGAGCCGTCGTGGCTGTCGTACGACGAAGCAGGCCTCCGTGCGCTGAAGGGCCGCGTGATGCTCGACGCCAAGAGCCGCGGCACCGACCCGCGGAGCAGCTGGAACGCGGTCGAGAAGTCGCTCGAAATCGTGCGTTCGCTCGAGAAGTTCCGGGCGGCCGGCGTCGATGCTCGTTACGTCGCCTGCAACCTCGCCGATGCCGCGTCGGTGCGGTCGCTCGTGCAAAGGGTCACCACAGACATCGGACCGATCCGCGGCATCGTGCACGGCGCCGGGTACGAGGCCGCCTGCCGGTTCGAAAAGAAAACAGTCGCCGGTCTGGAAGCAACGCTCGGGCCCAAGTGCGTGGGCCTCGAGCACCTGATGGCGGCGGTCGATCCGGCATCCCTCGAGGCTGTCATCGGCTTCGGCTCGACGAGCGGCCGTCTCGGAGGCCATGGTCAGGCCGACTATTCGCTCGCCAACGACATGCTCGCCAAGATGCTCGGGCAGCTGCGGCAGCGGCGTGGGCTGCGGTCGACGGTGTTCCACTGGCATGCCTGGGACGAAGTCGGCATGGCGAGCCGGCCGGAGAGCCGGTTCGTGCTGGAGCAGTTCGGCCTCAGGTTCATGCCGCTGGCCGAAGGCGTGCGGCGGTTCATGGACGAGGTCGAGGCCGGGCTGCCCGAGGCCGAGGTGCTCGTCACCGAGCCGGCCATGTGCCCAGACGCGGTCCCACCGGCCGAGACGGGGAATGGCAGCAGCGTTGCAGCGGCCGCCGCGACCAACACCGCCGCCGCGACACAGGCGGCCGCTGCCACGTCAGCCAGTCACCGCCAACCGCCGAAGGGCGACGTGGGCAGCCTCGTGGGGAGCGTTGCACACGAGGGGGACAGCACATGGGTGTCGTTCCGACTCGATCCCACCAGTGACCGTTTTCTCATCGACCATCTTCAGCACACGCGGCCGCTCCTGCCCGCCGTGATGGGGGCGGAGCTCTTGGCGCAGGCGGCGGTGGCCGCTGGTGCCTGTGGCAAGGTGCAGGAAATTCGCGATTTCGCCGTCGAGCGGCCGATCGGGTTTCCGGTCGACGCTCCGCGGGAGCTTCGCATCGAGGTCGGTGGTCCCGAAGGCGACGCGGTGTTCTCCCAAGGCTGGGCTGCCGTGCTCAACACCGAGGGCCGCACGGCCGGCGAGGAGCGGGTGCACCTCCGCGGCCGGGTGTGCACCGGGGCTTTGGAGCCGGTGACGGCGACGCTCGATCAGCCGCCATTTCCATTCAATCCGATGGTGTATCAGGAAGACGCGCCGCTGCGGCACGGTCCCTCCTTCCGCACGCTCGACGGCCTCTTTCTCGATCGCAGTGGCGGCTGGGGGCGGCTTGTATCGCAGCACGGGGAGGGTGTGACCCTGCCTCGCGGTCCGAGAGGCTGGACGGTGCCCGTCGCTCTCCTCGACGGCTGCATCGTGGCCTGTGCGGTCTACTCCTACATCCTCTGTGGACGTCGCGTCGAGGTGCCTGTGGCCTTCGAGCGGCTGCGAATCGTGTCGCCGCCGCGGGCCGGCGAGAAGTGCATCACGCGGGTGTTCTTCCGGTCGCAGGATGCGCGGGAGAGCATCTACGATCTCGTGCTGTTCGGCGACGACGCGAGGGTGATCCTCGCCCTCGACGGGCTGCATCTGGCCGTGATGGCAGCCGAGCGGAGCCGGCCGTCATGAGCACCGAAACGGCGGCATCGGTCGCCTGCGTAACAGAGTCGACACCGGACCGTAGTATCAGCCGCCGGATAAGCCGCCGGGTGCGGGTGGGCGAGTGGATCGTCGATGCGCTGTTTTCGACGCCACGCCAGGACGACGAGGTCTCGCTTTCCCGGCAGGCTGCCTGCCTGGCCGAGGATCTCGCGGCCACCGCCCTCGGGCTCGACGGCGATTCGGTGCGACTGGCGTCGGTCATGCCGTCGGGCCGGCCGATTCTTCTCGTCGATGGCGTCCCGGGAGACGTGTCGGTTTCGATGTCGCACCTGCAGGGACTGGTGGGCGCAGGTCTCTGTGGGAAGGCGTGGGTAGGGCTCGATATCGTCGACCCGGCGGACGCAGGTCGCGGCCTCGACGCGTGGTTCACGCCCGACGAACTGTCACTGCTGCCCGATGATCTCGGACTGCTGCGGGCGATGCTTTGGGCCGCCAAAGAGGCCGCCTACAAGGCGTCGCATCTCGACACCGAATTCCGTCCCCGCACGGTGCTGATCTGCGACCTGTCGATGACGGGCTTCTCCTGGGTCGCGCACGATCGGTTCGCCGACGTCCGTGGGGCGGGCTGCTTCATGGTGATCCACAGGCATGTCGTTGCCGTCGCTGCCACGGTTCCAAGGCGGTCCCGTTCTCTCTTGCAAACCCGTTTCCCGGAGACCCTCGATTCATGATCGATCTCACTGGCAAAGTCGCTCTCGTCACCGGCTCCAGTCGCGGCATCGGTCGCGCCTGTGCGCTCCGTCTCGCCGAGGCTGGCGCCGACGTCGTCGTCAATTACGTCACCAGTGGCCGCGAGGCGGACGACGTCGCCGCGCAGATCGCTGCCATGGGACGAAACGTGGCCTGCGTGCGGGCGGACGTCGGCCAGGAGGAGGACGTCGACGACATGATCGGCTTCGTGAAGCAGGAATTCGGCCGGCTCGACATTCTCGTCCACAATGCGGCCACCGGCGGGTTTCGTCCGCTGGCCGCGACCACACAGCGGCATTTCGACGCTGCCATGCACACCAACGTGCTGTCGTTCGTCTATCTGCTGAAGGCCGCTGCACCGTTGCTCGAGTCAGCCCCGGGCCGGGGCAAGGCGGTCGTGCTCTCCAGCCACGGCACGCACATGGCGCTGCCGATGTATGGTCTGATCGGTGGCTCCAAGGCGGCACTCACGTCGCTTGCGCGGCACTGGGCGCTGGAGCTTGGTGACCGCGGTGTGAACGTCAACGTCGTCGAGGCCGGACTCGTGGAGACCGATTCGACCAGGCGTCTTCCCGGCGCGGCCGACATGTTCGCCGGCCGCAAGTACAAGACGATGATGGGCGAGCGGATGCTCGAAGCAGCCGACGTGGCCGATGCCGTGCTGTTTCTCGCCAGCCCGCTGTCGGATCTCGTTCAGGGGCAGACGCTCGTCGTCGACGGAGGGGCCGCGATCCACGTGTGACACGCATGCAGCGCCGCGACTCCACCATTCTGCTCACCGGTGCCACCGGCCTTCTCGGCCGCTCGCTCCTTCGCGACCTCGCCGCCGCCGGCCGTCGGCTGGCCGTGATCGTTCGTGGATCGAAGACGGCGGCAGCCGCCGAACGGGTCGACGAGCTCCTGGATGACTGGCGGGAGGTGGCGGCCGCGGATCTGCCGTGCCCCGTGGTGCTGGAGGGCGACCTGTCGGTCGGCGGTCTCGGGCTCGCGGCCGAGCAGCGGGCCTGGATCGCGAGGAACGTCGACGAGGTGATCCACTCGGCAGCCAGCCTGTCGTTTCAACTCCGCCAGTCGGACGGTGAGCCCTACACGAGCAACGTGACCGGCACGCGAAATCTGCTGGCGCTCTGCCGCGACACCGGCATCCGCCGGTTGCACCACGTGTCGAGCGCCTACGTCTGCGGCCTGCGGCAGGGGCGGATCCTGGAGAGCGAACTCGACGTCGGCCAGACCCCGGGCAACGACTACGAACGCAGCAAGATCACCTCGGAGTCGGAGGCCACTGCGGCGGCGTTTCTCGACGTCTGCACCGTTCACCGGCCGAGCATCATCGTCGGCGATCTCGTGAACGGCTTCACCAACACCTTTCATGGTTTCTACAAGCCGTTGCGGATCGTGCAGCCGTTCGTGCAGGCGTTCGTGGGCGCCGCAATGGAGCCCGGTTCGCTGCTCGACGTGCTTGGCATGACGGGCACGGAATGCAAGAACCTCGTGCCTGTCGATTGGGTGTCGGCCGCGATGACGCGGATCATCCTCGACGAGTCGCTCCACGGTCGGACCTACCACCTCACCTCCGACACGCCCACGAGCGTGGGCACGCTCTGCCGCGTGTTCGAGGGATTGGTGGTGGAGATGGCGGCGGAACTGCAGCGGCAGCAGGAGGCACAGGCAGCGGCTGGCACCGCCCGCGCGAAGGCGGCCGCGGCGTTCGACCCGCTGACGCTCGGCAGGCTGTTCCTCGACCAAATGCACGTCTACAAGGCCTACT
>JBIIMX010000309.1:0-4451 GCA_044337765.1 Pirellulales bacterium
CGTGGTTCCCGGTACCGTTGACTCATGCAGTTGGGACGCATGGCTCGTGCGGAGGCCGCGGTCAACTGTGCACACTCCGGGAAGCACAATCGGATGACGTCAGCCAGCCTCAAGGAAAAGCCTGTCCGCGATCTTGCCCGTCTCGCTAAGCAGCATGGCGTGGCCGGCTGGCATGCCATGCGGAAGGATCAACTCATCCGCGCATTGGTCCGCAAGGCCCGCGCTCGGCCCCCAGTCGCCGCGGCAGCACGGAGCACCGCGATTCCCATGCGGACGGCCGGCCATGAACGAGGCCTCGGCGGCTCGGCTTCCAACGGCCTGCTCGCCGGTGCGGCTGCCGGAGGACTTTCCCGAGCCGTGGCTCCGGCGCCCGAACAGAATCCAGCCGTTGCCCTGCGGCTCCAACAGGCCCGTGAACGCCTGCTCAAAGCCAAGAATCTAGCCACGCCGCCCGAGGGGGGCCGTTCGCCCCGTCCGGTGAAGGATCGTATGGTGTTGATGGTTCGCGGGCCCCACTGGCTGCACGTTTTCTGGGAACTGACCACCCGCAGCATCGCCAGAGCCCAGGCGGCGCTCGGACAGGAGTGGCATGGTGCCCGGCCGACCCTGCGGCTGATCGAACTGGAAGCCGGGCTCAATGCCTCGCCTTCGGAACGCGTGGTTCGCGAGATCGCCGTGTACGGTGGCGTCAAAAATTGGTTCATCGATGTCCGCGAGCCGCGGCGTTATCGGTGCGAGATCGGCTACCTGGCGGTTTCCGGCCGATTCCAGGCCCTTGCCCGGAGCAACGCCGTCACCATGCCAAATAGCCCCCAGGGCGACACGCTGGACGCCCACTGGGGTGAGATCGTCGATGACTGCGAGCGCATCTACGCGATGAGCGGAGGCTTCTCGGCCGAACACTCGAGCACAGAGCTGCAGGAACTCTTCGAGGAACGTCTCCGACGCCCGATGGGGCCGCCGGCGGCCCGCAGCAACGGTGCCGAAGACGAAGACAACGAAGACGGGGCCCCGGCCTTCGAACTCGAAGTCGATGCGGAAATGGTCGTTTATGGCGTGACGCAGCCGGGAGCCTACCTCACCTTGCAGGGAGAGCCGGTCAAGGTGCATGCTGACGGAACGTTCCGCGTGCGTGTGGACATGCCCAACCGCAGGCAGGTGCTGCCGATCGTCGCCAGCACTGCCGACGGAGCGTCGCGACAGACGGTGGTGATGGCGGTCGAACGCAACACCAAGTCGATGGGACCGGCCGGTCGCGAGCAGTGGGATTGATCATCCGCAAAAGCCATGAAAAAGCCCTGAGAAAGCCATGAGGCGGCCGGTAGTTCGAACCGTAGAGCGTGTTCACAGCCAGCAAAAGGAGCTTGCAGCGATACGTTTTCTGTCATGTTCGTGATGCGTCGATCCATGTCGGTGAGCTCTTAACGAGGCTCGTTGGGGGCCGATTGACGGCTCCGGTCGCGTGTACAGCCGAAGGCTCCCGGTCTCGTACCGGGAAAACCGCTCGGATCACATGCCCCGGGGCCCAGGCACCCCCGTCTGTTTTTAAAACGAGCTCTCCGCATCACACGGCGCCACGGCATAGAGGTGGAAAACGTATCGCTGCGTGCTTTCTTCAGCACCGCTTTCCCAGCACGGCGCTCTAGCGACGCGGCCCCCGGGCCGCCTGCACGGTCCACGCTTCGAAGAGCGGCTGCGGCTGGCCGCGAAACACGCTGGCAAACGCCTGGTCGAAGGATGTGCCTGCGTCGAGTTGGCCGACCAGCGACTCGAGCCGGCTGATGCTCGGCATGAGTGCGCCGACGAAGCCGCCCCCCACGGCCGCCGCCGCCACCGGATCGCCATAGCCCGCGAAGAAATCGGCCGGCGATCCGCCCCGCTGCACGACCGCCGGCAGTTCGCGGCGCCAGGTCTCCACAAGAGCCGATTTGGGCTCAAATTTCATCGCGACCGCCCGGCCAGCCCCTTTGCCAAACCAGGCGGGCACGCCGCGGCCGAGCAAAGCGGCCGTGGTCATTTGTTCGGCAAGGAGAGCGCGGGCATCGGCTGAGCCCTCGTTCTGGCCCAGCATGGGCTTGCTTCCCGAAGACTTGCTGCCCGAGGGCTTGCTTCCCGGAGGCTTGGCTACCGGAGGCCTGTCTCCCGAAGCCGTATCCACTGCAGGCGGCACCACAGCCACGTAGGCGACGTCGCCACGCACACCTGTCACCGCCGTCACACCCTTCGGACGGTCGTCGGAAAAGACAGTCTGCCAGAAGCTCGACAGGTCATATCCCTTGCCAAAGCCGTAGACGACGATGCCTCCCTTGATGAGCGGGGAGGTCGCTCCGGTGACATCTTCCCGCAGACGATGCTCGACCGATTCGGCAGCAGCGGCCAATTCCTCCATCCGCCCGGCCGACAGATTGCCAACCACGAGCACGTCGCCCCGTTCGATCACGACCGGCTTTTCATCGGGAATCGCGGCGGTCCATAGGCGACGGGCGGCCTGAAAACGGACCGTTTTCAGTTCGTCATGAGAGAGCTTCTGCGCTCGGCCGGCGGCGGCCAGCGTTTCCAAATCCACCTGCGGCGTGAGCAGATCGAGCTTCGCGCCCTGGTCGATCCATTTCTGGATGGTCGCGATGGTGTCGCCATCGAGCGGCGGTTTTCCAAGCGGCATCCGCTGCCCCTCGATGCCCGCTCCCTTGAGCTTCTTGATGAGCAAGCTCTCGGCACCTTTGCCCGCGACGATCGCGGTGCCGCCGCGGCCGCCACGAAGGAGCCTGTCGAGCGTGACCATGCTGAGGTTTGCCTCCGGCTGCCTGGCGTCGTGGCAGCCCGCACACTGCTCGTGCAGTATCCCGGCGACGTCCGCCGCAAACGACACCTCACCAGGCTTGAGCTTCACGGCGACGACTGGTTTGGCAGCCGCGGCGGCTGGGCCCGGGGCTCCGGCCGGCCGCGCCATCGCGTCGATCGGCGCCGTGGGATCGGGGCCGTCGTAAGCCGCTCCGGAATCAATCCACTTGGTCAACGTGCCCACTTCATCAGGCGACACCTTGCCGCCGCCCCTCGGCATATCGCCGCTGAGGATCACCTCCACGAGCCGACTCGCCCCGCCCACTCCCGGCTGCACCACGCCAGACTTCATCAGGTCCGCGTAGGAAGTGATCTGGAAGCCGCCCTTGCGGCCGGCAATATGACATCCGCCACAGTGGCGGGAAAGGATCGGCGCCACGTGCGTCGTAAACGCGAAGGCTGGCTTGGCAGCCGGCGGCATGGCCGACTTGGCCGCAGGACGCGTGGCTGGCTTGTCAGCTGGAGTCTTCGAGTTGGTTGGCTTCGTGCCCGCCGGCTTCTGGGGCGCAAACGTGATACCGCTGACGTCCGCGCCCTCGAGCTCCAGGTCGTTCCGCAGCGATCGGCACCGCTCCAAGAGGCTGCGGACCCCGGCTGGCGGCCCACCTTGGGCTGCCAGGGCTTCGATCGCCTGAACGGCCTCGGCCACGCGGGACGCCGCCTTACCCGGCCTGCCATCCTCAATCAGCTTGTTTGCTTCGTCCAGGATCTCGCGAACCTCCTTCAGGGATGCCGCGGCGGACGTCTGTTCCGCAACAGCTCGAGAGTCCCAGACAACAGCGGCGAAAGCCGCGACCACCGCACCGCAGAGCATCACTGCCGCAGCCTGGTTCAACCGAGGGCGGCCAAACAGAGCCCGAAAGAGCATTTCTTTCCTCGTGAGCGATGGGTGAGGGCGCATGAACGTGTCCTTGAAGTCGTCAGGGACCGCCGGCTGCCGTCCACCAGCATCCAAGCCAAAACGCGGCGGCAGCTATGACCGGAACGAGCACCACATAAGCATAGATGGCGGGGCGGGAAAGCGTGATGCCGTTTTGGATGCTGGCCTGGCTCCGTAGCAGCTCGGCGGCGTCATCCTGTTCAGGAAGTTCGAACGAATCGTCGGCAAATATTCCCCCCGCCGGCCTCGCTTTGGAAACCTTCAGTGCCGCGATCGACCGTTCGACACCGGTGTCCTCGAACGCGGCGGGCCTATGGTCTGTCGCCGCCGCGGGCACCACGACACGGGTGCCGCACTTGGGGCAGGGCAGGCTGTTGCCAGCCCACCTCTTGGGAACGTGGAGCCGAGACCTGCAGCCTGTGCAACGAAAGTCTATCGGCATGGAAGAATCCCCAATCCGTTGGCCGCGTGGGCGGCAAGAATCATCGTCCGCCTACTGCTCGGCCGGCGGGGGGCTTTCAGAACGATCCGGACGGTGCGGACTGCCGCCGCTCGTTTCAAGCGCCAGGATCCCGCTGGCTGTGGCCGTGCCGGCGAGCGCCAGAAACCAGACCACGCCGAGGGCGAGTCCGGTCCGACCGCAGGCAGCGGCACCGCCTTCGTCGCCCAGGGAGGAGAGCAGGGCACCGAGGCCCAGCACGATGGCGATCACCATGGGCACGAGGAGCGT
>JBIIMX010000310.1:0-4418 GCA_044337765.1 Pirellulales bacterium
ACCGATCACGTGCTGCCTGTGCTGCGGGAGCGGTGCTTCGGGGAGCCTCGAGCCCGTCGCCCGGCCGGTGGCCCCGGCCGTGACAGCCGCCTCCTGGCCGCAGACCGATATCGATCCCGATGGAGCTTGTCGAACTCGCCGACCAGGGCAAGCGGATTGCCCGGCGGATTCCGGTGCCCACCGATCCGAAGGCCGGGATCCACGTCCGCTACAACCTCCTCCAGCGCACGCCGGCCGGCACGTTTCTGCTGGCGCTGCGGGCCGAGCAGGCCTTCATCGAGGTGGATGATGCGGGCCGCGAACTTTGGCGGCAAGCCGTGCCCGGCATGACGACCGTGGCCGAGCGGCTGTCCAGCGGCAACACGCTTATGGGCTGGCGAGGCCAGGGCAAGACGTCGAGTGGCGGGCTCATCGAGGTCGATCCGCAGGGCTTGGTCGTCTGGAAGCTCGACGTCGGCGAGGTGGGGGGGCTTTCACGGCTGGTTCGGCGGGTTCCACCGGTTCGAGAATGGCAACACGCTCGTCGCCAACTCCGACTGGCACTACCGCGAGCCCAGGGAGACGGCAGTGCAGCTCGTCGAGGTCACTCGCGACAAGCGGGCGGTGTGGAAGCTCGGCGTGGAAAAGTTTTCCGGCAAGAAGCCCGGCTCGCTCGAGCCGGGCACAGGGCTCGTCGAGCAGCGGATCATCGGCGTCCAGTGGCTCGGCGAAGCGGCCCGCTGATCATCGCCGCCAAACAATGGTGCCGGGCACGAATCGTAATCCCACCCGCCCTCGCACTGGCGCCGCGTCGGACCAAGCGGAGCGGACGGCGTGATAGGCTGGTACCATAACTCGTCAGAATAATACCATTCTTCAGCCAATATCTTCGCGAATTATGGCGTTATCTTTGCGTGCCATGATTCTCCGATACAGTTGAGAAGTGGAACGATGATCGCGGCTTTCGGCTCCGCGGCCGAGAGCCCGGGCGGCCGGGACAAGAGAGCGCAATCCATGCTTGTATCACGCAGCCTCCTGCTCGTCGCCGCTGCCATGCCGGCCGTCCTGCTCACGGTGCTCGTGTACCCGGGGGTGCAGGCAGGCCCCGCCCGCGCAGCCGACTCGGCCGCCGCCGCGACCTCCCCGGCGGCCGTCGTCCCGCCAGCCCCGGCCGCCCACGTCGAGCAGTTTCACCGCGATATCGTGCCGCTCGTGGGCAAGGCCTGTTCCTCCTGCCACGATCCTGACGCGCGGGAAGGCGGCGTGGTGCTCACCGCCGCCGACGGTACGTTCGACGAGCCGGTGGACGTCGCGCTCTGGAAAAAGGTCCGCCGCGTGCTCGCCGCCCACAAGATGCCCCCTGAGGATGCCGACCCGATCACTCCCGAGGAGGTGACGGTCGTCACAGACTGGATCGACCGCGGCCTCGACATCGAGCGTGAGCGGCTAGCGGCTGGCGGCGGCCGCCACGTGGTCCGCCGGCTCACCAACCGTGAATTCAACCGCTCCCTGCTCACGCTCGTGGGCGCCGAGGCCTCGCTCCGCGACTTCGTGGCCGAGGAAAACGCGCCCGCCGACGCCGTCGACACCGCCGGCTTCTCCAACGACGCCGCCGCCAACCCGCTCACGAAGTCGCACCTTGAGGCGTTCAAGCTGGCGGCACTCGCGGCTCTGGCCGACTTCGCACCCTTCATCGAGCAGCCGCGGCCCCCGCTCCACTACGTCTACCACGGCGAACACTGCTACACGTCGCGGGCCACGCAGGACCACGTCTTCGACTTCGTGAAGAACGTCGCCCATCCGATCTCCGAGAACGAGTTGCGCACCCGCCGGGAGATCGAGAAGCTCTCGGGAAAAAACTCGTTTCTCAATCGCCCGATGAACAAGGCCGTGTTCGGTCCCGCTCTCTTCCCCTTTCAGCCTGGGCCGCTCGAGGCGTTCGACAATGATCTGCTCCTTGCCAACGCTGTCGCCTTTCCGGCCAGTGAGATGTATTCGCGGGGCAGCTTCCAGTTTCGCATCCGCGTCCGCGGCAAGCCGGCGGCGGACGGCACGCTCCCCCTGATGCGGATCCGGGTCGGCTTCTTCGACGTCTTCGCCAACCACTTCCGCACGCTCGACAGCGTGCAACTCAACGAAGCGGAGCAGGTGCGCGAGTTCGCGGGCAACGTGCGGGATTTTCCGTTTCTCGACAGCGTGCCGCCGGAGCGCACGTTTCGCGACGGCAACGTGCCGCAGTTGGGCTCTTTTTCGACCAACGACTGGTACGACTGCTCGGGGGCGTTTTTCATTGTCTTGGTGGAAAACGCGAGCCGCCACGAGAACGGCCTGCCCAAGACGCCCGGCCACCACCGCTATGCCCTCGGCAACATCCACATCGGCTCCTACGACGAGATCTACGAGCGGGCCCGGGCCAAGACGCTGCCCAACTACTACATGAAAGATGCGGAGCTCGTGGAGGTCTTTCAAAAGAACCAGGCAGAGTTGGCGGGCAAGGCGCCGGCGATCGAGATCGACTGGGCCGAGCTCACGCTCTCAGACGTGCCGCAGGACAACGCCGTGTTTTTCGCGGCGGCCGACCGCGGGCCCACCGACGCCTACGCCGAGCAGGTGATCGGCCGGTTCTTCGCCCGCGCCGCACGCGGCTTCGCCACGCCCGCCGGCCTGCGGCCGTTCCTCGACCTCTACCGCACGCTGCGGGCCGAGGGCGTGGGCTTCGAGCGGGCCGTGCACGAGGCGCTGGCCACGATCCTCGTTTCGCCGGAGCATCTGTTTCTGGGCGACTTCGGCCCCCCGGGCGACCCGCGGTCGCGTGCCCTGCTGCTGGCCGCCAAACTCTCGTTCTGGCTATGGGGCGAGCCGCCCGACGCCCGGCTCCTGGCGGCCTGCGACCAGGGCCGGCTTCTCGACGACGCGGTGCTCACAGGCGAGGTCGAGCGGCTGTACGCCGATCCGCGGGCCCGGCGGTTCGTCGATCACTTCCTCGCCGAAGCCTGGCACCTCGACCGCTTCGATACGATCACCATCAGCGAGAAACAGCATCCGCTCTACGACGCGGAGCTCGAGGCTGACATCAAGGAGCAGTTTCGCCGCACGGTGCACGACGGCTTCGGGCTCAATGGCCGCTCGAGCGTGCTCTCGCTGATCGCTGACGACGAGCTGTGGGTGAACCGCCGCCTGGCCGCGCTCTCCCGCGTGGAGGGTTATCAGGGCCGGGGCGAGTTCGTGAAGGTGAAGCTGCCGCCGGGGAGCCCGCTCGGCGGCGTGCTCACGCAGGGGCGCATCATGAAGATGAACTCGGACGGCACCGACTCTCATCCAGTGCGCCGCGGCACCTGGCTGTTGGAGCGGATCCTCCACGATCCACCGCCGCCGCCGCCCAAGGTGTCGCCGTTGAAAGAGCAGGGGCTCATCCAGGCCGCAACGCTCCGCGAGCGGATCGCCGCCCACGCCGCGTCGGGCGAGTCGTGCCTGGGATGCCACCGCCGGATCGACCCCTTCGGCCTGGCCTTCGAGAACTTCGACGCCACGGGGGCGTGGCGCGACGCCGTGCCGCTCGGCGATCGGCAGGAGAAGATCGACATCGCCTTCACGCTCGAGGACGGCAGCACGATCGCGAGCCTCCGCGACCTGAAGGCCTACATCCTCGACGCGAAGGTGGAGGCCTTCTCCCGCGGGTTCGTGGAGAGCCTCGTGCAGTATGCCGTCGGCCGGCGGCTCGACCCGCTCGACGACCTCACCGTCGAGGCGGCCAGCCGCGTTTTCGCCGAATCGGGCTACGACTTCGCCACCCTCCTCGAAGCGGTCGCCACGTCGCCATCGTTCAAGGGCATTGGCAACGATTCCCGGACCGCATCGTCACCTGTCCCGGATCAAGCAGCCATCGGAGTTCTCCCATGAAGGTGATCAGCCGCAAGGCGTTTCTGGTCGGGTCGGGGGCAACGCTCGCGCTTCCCTTCTTCGCGTCGCTCGAGAAGCTTGGGGCCGCGGCGCCGGATGCAGCCGCCCGGTCGCGGCGGTTCTGTGCCATCTTCTTTCCGTTCGGCGTGTCGCTGCCCAAAAAGAGCGACGACCCGGCCAACACCGACTACGCCAACTATCACTGGTTTCCCGACGGCGACGGCGGCCGGGATTTCCAGTTTTCGAAGACGCTCGAGCCGCTGGCCGGCTTCCGCGACAATGTGACAATCCTTTCGGGCCTCTCCCACCCCGCGTACCGGATCATCGGTGCGGGGCATCGCACCGGCGGCGTGTTTTTGAACGGGGCCAACATCGTGACCGGGGGTCCCAACCTTACGAGCATCGACCAAGTTATCGCCGGCCACATGGAGGGGGCGACGCGGTTTCCGTCGCTCGTGCTCTCCTCGGGGGGCGGCGTGGGCGTGCCCCTCGTGGCCCAGACGATCTCGGTCGACGCCCATGGAAAATTCATCCCTGCC
>JBIIMX010000311.1:0-4413 GCA_044337765.1 Pirellulales bacterium
TGTACACCTTTCGTGAGATCACCAGCCGCACGATTCCCGAGGACTTTCGGAATGAACGGATCCACCGCGCGTGGCGGTTGGTGAAGCGGTAGGGGCTGTGTACACGAATACAGGGCAAGTTAAAAACGTGCCGCCACGATGGGAGCGCAGCCGGTCGGGGGCACGCGCAGATGCCGGTGAACTTTGACTGAAAGCGTTGGCGCACCATGACTATGGAGAATACAACGTCAAAGTCCGCCGGCGTCGAGCATGAGCCCCGCCGGCGCAGCGGCCGATAGTTTGCTAGATTGTATCTCCATGAAGCCGCGCATCTCCGCCATCCTGCTCGTCAGCCTGTTTGTTGTCGGTTGCCGGCCCGCCGACCCCACGCTCGTCACCATCGTTTCCAGCCTGCCGCGGACCGGCAGTGCAAAACAGCAGTCCGACACGATCGTCCGCGGCATCCGCATGGCGGTCGAAGAGGCCGGGGGCCGGGCCGGACCCTATCGGTTGGAGTACATCGACCTCGACGACTCCACCGCCGCTGCGGGACAGTGGACGAGCGAAGCCGAGGCGGCCAATGCCCGCCGCGCGCTTCAGGATCCCGACGTGGTCGCCTACATCGGCACCTTCAATTCCGGCGCCGCGAAGGTCTCGATGCCGATTCTCAATCTCGGCGACCTCTTGATGGTGTCGCCGGCCAACACCGCCGTCGGGCTCACGAAGCCCGGCCTCGGGGAGCCTGGGGAGCCCGGCGTCTACCGTCCCACGGGCCGGCTCAACTACACGCGGGTCGTGCCCGCCGACGACCTGCAGGGGCCGCTGGCGGCCGATTGGGCCAAACGCCGCGGCGTGAAAACGGTCTGTATTCTCGACGACAACGAGGTCTATGGGAAAGGGCTCGCCGATCTCTTCGACGAACGGTGCCGCGAGATCGGCATCGAGGTGTTGGACCATGATTCGATCGACGCCAAGGCGCAGGAGTTCAAGTCGTTGATGGCCAGCATCAAGGCTTCCAAACCCGACCTCGTCTACTTCGGCGGCACCACGCAGAGCAAGGGAGGGCAACTCGCCAAGGACATGGCCAGCGCGGGCGTCACTGCAATCCTGATGGTGCCCGACGGCTGTCGCGAGCAGGTGTTCATCGACTCGGCCGGGGCTGCCAATCTCGAGGGACGGTGCTTCGTCACCTTCGGCGGTTTGCCGCCGGAGAAGCTCACCGGCAAGGGGCATACCTTCGTCGAGCGTTACCGCGCCCAGTATCACGAGACGCCGGAGGCGTATGCCGTGTATGGCTACGAGGCCGCCTGCGTTGCTATCGAGGCGATCCGGCGGGCCGGCACCAAGGACCGTCGCGCGATCGCCGACGCCGCGCTGGCCATCCGTGACTTCGACGGGGCCCTCGGGCACTGGGGGTTCGACGCCAACGGCGACACCACAATGCGGACGCTCACGGTGAGCGTCGTGAAAAATGGCCGATTCGAGTTCGAGGAGATCCTCAACGCGGCGGAAGAGGGAGACGGGACCAACGGAGCGCCGGCCGGTGGCGGTTCGGGCGATGGGGCTGCAACGGCGGATGCCGCGCGGTAGAACTCCCACTTCGCCGGCCGCACCTGTTTTCTGAAAGCCAGCCCGTGTCAGTCCAGTTTTTCCTCCAACAGTGCCTGATCGGTCTGACCAATGGGGCGCTGGTGGCACTGGTGGCGTTGGGGTACACGATGGTCTACGGGATCATCGGCCTGATCAACTTCGCGCACGGCGACCTGATCATGCTGGGGGCCTGTCTGGCCCTGTCTTTGGTGACCGCTCTCGGCCTGGCGACCGCGGGGCCGACGGCCACGTGGCTGGGCATTGCGCTCTTGGTCGTGGCGTGCGGACTGTTCTGCGGCACGCTCAACGTGGGCGTCGACAGGCTCGTCTACAAACCTCTGCGAAACGCCCCGAAGCTCGCTCCGCTCGTGTCCGCGATTGGCGTGTCGTTCATTTTCATGAATGTCGGGCTGTTCTGGCTGGGCCCCTCGGACCGTTCGTTTCCCGAGTTGCTCCCCTCCACCAACCTGCTGCCCGGCGAGGGACTGCAGTTCACCTGGAAGGACCTGCTCGTTCTCGTCGTGGTCGTGCCGCTGATGCTGGCCCTGACGCTCCTGGTGCGGACGACCCGCCTAGGCAGGGCGATGCGGGCTGTGTCGCAGGATCCGACGGCGGCGGCGCTCGTGGGCGTGGATGTCGATCGCGTGATCACGGCGACCTTTTTCATCGGCGGGGCGCTCGGAGGCGCGGCGAGCGTCATCTACGGTCTTTACATCAACACCATCGGCTTCCAGATGGGCTTCCAGAACGGCCTCTATGCCTTTACCGCCGCTGTGCTCGGCGGAATCGGCAGCATTCCGGGGGCGGTCGTGGGCGGCCTGGTGATCGGCCTCGTCCGGTCGTTGTCGAGTGCGTACGTTGGCGAACGCTGGACGGGCGCGATCGTCTTCGCGATCCTGATCGTGATCCTCGTGTTCCGGCCGGAAGGCCTGCTGGGACGCAGGACGAAGGAGAAGGTATGACGCCCACGAAGGACGAAAGGGGACGCGACTCATTTCCACGCAGCACCTCGGCAGGTGAGATCGTCCGGGAAATGAGTCGCGTCCCCTTTTTGCTGCGGGAAGTCCTGCGCGAGAAATGGGAACTCGTCACGCTCGCGGTGCTGGCGGTGGCGCCGCTGGTGGTGCCGGCGCTCGGCGGCGCGCTTGGCGGGCAGGTGACCACGCTCTTCATCTACTGCATCCTGGCGCTCGGGCTCAACGTGATGGTGGGCTACACGGGCCTCGTCCATCTCGGCATTGCCGCGTTCTTCGGCATCGGTGCATACCTGATGGCGATCCTCACGGTTCCGATGTATCCGTTTCAACTTGGCTTTCTGGCGGCGACGGTCGTGAGCGTGCTGGTCACGGCGGGCATCGGGCTGGCCCTTGGCGCACCGACGCTCCGCCTCCGCGGCGACTATCTGGCCATCGTCACGCTCGGCTTCGGAGAGGTGGTGAAGGTGACGCTCCGCAATCTCGAGCAGATCACCGGGGGCATGAAGGGACTCAATCCTGTGCCGCCGCCGGGGGCCGGTGTGAAGGTCGGCAGCATCGATCTGGGGCTGGCGTTCGCCATCGATCCGCGGTGGTTCTACTACCTCGCCCTGTTGGCGCTCGCCGGCGTCGTGGTGGCGATGCGGCGGCTCGAGCAGTCGCGGCTCGGCCGGGCGTGGGTCGCGGTCCGCGAGGACGAGCTGGCCGCGTCGGCGATGGGCATCTCGGCGACGCGGGTAAAACTTTCAGCCTTTGCGATGTCGTCGGCAGTGGCCGGGCTGGCCGGCTGTTTGTATGCCGCGAGTCTCTCGACCACCGCAGATCCCAACGCCTACGACTTCAACCGTTCGATCATGGTGCTCTGTGCCGTCATTCTCGGTGGACTCGGCAGCATCCCCGGCACGCTCCTGGGGGTGGCGATCCTCGTCGGCTTCGACACGGTGCTCGCACCCTGGGCTGATTTCTGGATCCAGCAGATGAATGTCAATCCCTCCGGATCGAGCCTGCTCTCCTTCAGCGGCTGGCGGTTGGCCATCTTTGGGCTCGCGCTCGTGCTCGTGATGCGGTACCGGCCCGAGGGGCTCGTGCCCTCTCGGCGGCTTGCCGCCGAACTCCGCGGGGACGACCTATGAAGCGACATCCACACACGCCTTCGTCTGCTGCCGGAACGTCCCTCCGCGACGCGGCCGGCGTGCCGCTGCTCGACCTCGATCGGGTGACGGTGCGATTCGGTGGACTTGTGGCGGTGTCGGAACTCGATCTGGCGGTGCCGGCGGGGAGTATCGTCTCCGTCATCGGCCCCAACGGCGCCGGCAAGACCACCGCCTTCAACACGATCAGCGGGATCTATTCGCCCACGAGCGGCTCGGTGCGGTTCGCGGGCCATCGTCTGGAACGATCGTTCACCGCCGGCACCTTCTGGTCGGCGATCGGCATCGGGCTGCTCACCGGACTGCTGTTCGCGGCGGCCGCCGTCGATGTCGATCGGCTGTGGCTGGCGGTCGTGAAGAGGGGCATGATCACCGGTGAAGGATTCACGCTTGCCGGCGCCGTCGAGCGGCTCCGCGGCTACTTCCGCGCCGAACTCGCGATCGACCAGATGGCGGGCAAGTGGCGGGTGGTCAGCGCCGATGGCACCGACGTGCTGGCGATCAAACGCGATCTCGCCGAGGCCAAGGCAGTGAGAGATGCCCTGCAGGCGGAGGTGACGGCTCGACGGGCCGGGCCCGGCACCGTGCCCGATACGACCGATCTGGCCGGTGTGGCGGACTCGGCGGCGGGTAGGCCTCACGTGAAGGAAGAGGTGCTCGACCGGCTCGCCGCCGGCAAGGCCCGCGTGCGTCGCCGCGGTTGGACGGGGCTCATCGCC
>JBIIMX010000312.1:0-4394 GCA_044337765.1 Pirellulales bacterium
CCGTCGCCCGGCCCGACTGCACGGCGGGCGAGGCGATCGAACTCATCGACGTCGGCGGCCCGAGCCTCGTGCGGGCGGCTGCCAAGAACCACGCCTTCACCTCCGTGGTGACCGGCCCCGAGCAATACGACGACTTCCTCGCGGCGCTCGCCCGCGGCGGCACCACGCTCGCCGAACGCCGCCGGCTTGCGGCCCGCGCCTTCGAACGCACCGCCGCCTACGACACCGCCATCGCCGGCTGGATGGCCAGGCACGCGGAGCTGCCGGTCGCGGTGGCCGGGCCGGCGACAACGCACGGCGATGACAGCGACGAACCACCGCTGCCCAGCCGATTGACCCTCGAACTCGAGCGGCGGCTTCCGCTGCGCTACGGCGAAAATCCCCACCAGTCGGCGGCGCTCTTCGCGCCGGCGGGCACGCACCTCGGCCTGGCCGGCCTCAAGCAACTCTCCGGCAAGGAACTCTCCTACAACAACCTGCTCGACCTCGACGGCGCCACGCGGCTGGCCGGGTTGCTTTCAGACCCGGCGGCTGTCGTCGTGAAACACACGAACCCGTGCGGCGCCGCGGCCGGCGCCACGGCGGCAGAGGCTCTCGCCACCGCGATGGCAGCGGATCCCACGAGCGCCTTTGGTTCCATCGTGGCGGTCAACCGCCCGTTCGACCGTGCGTGTGCCGAGGTCTTGCTCGCGCCCGGGCTCTTCGTGGAGGTGATCGCCGCGCCGGCCTTCGCGCCGGAGGCGGTGGAACTGCTCACCACGCGGCCCACCTGGAAGGGGAGCGTGCGGCTGGTGGAGGTGCCGGCGGGTGATCCGTGGGAGGCGACCGCCGGATTGGAACTGCGCAGCATCGCCGGTGCGTTGCTCGCCCAACGGCCCGACACCGCCTGCGACGATCCTGCGACCTGGCGGGTGGTCACGAAGGCGACACCTGCTCCGGCGCTCACCCAGTCGCTCGACTTCGCCTTCACGATCGTGCGCAGGCTCACGAGCAATGCGATCGCCATCTGCCAGGGGACGAATCTCGTCGGGGCGGGACTCGGCCAGACGAGCCGGGTGGATGCGGTCCGCATTGCACTGGAGAAGTCGGGGGATCGGGTGCGGGGCAGCGTGCTTGCGTCCGACGCGTTTTTCCCGTTTCCCGATTCGATCGAACTGATCGCGCGGGCGGGGATCGCGGCGGTGATCCAGCCGGGCGGTTCGAAGCGAGACGCCGAGGTGATCGCCGCCGCCGACGCGGCCGGCATCCCGATGGTGTTCACGTCGCGGCGGCACTTCCGGCATTGATTTCACGAAAAAATTTGCCATCCAGTCGATCCTGTTCGGCACGGGATTTCCGCCCTGCAGACCGGGAGATCTGCGTGCCTACGCCGATGACCGAGTGGTCCTGGAGCATATTCTGGAACCTGACTGCCACGGGGAGTTGACCGAAGCCTTCGACTCCCGCGGCCACGAGTCTTTAGCTGATGGAATCCGCTTTGAAGACACGGCAAGTTGGGAAACTCGCCGCCACGAGGGCAAGAAGACACGGCAAGTTGGGAAACTCGCCGCCACGAGGGCAAGAAGACACGGCACGGTTGGGAAACTCGCCGCCACGAAAAGCTCTGTCGAAGCGATCGACCCCGTGGCCACGAGTTTCCAACTTGTGGCGATGAGCCCCGATCGATCGGAGGTCTTCTGTCGCGCCATCGGACGGTGATAAACTCGGGGCTTCCCCACGCCCTCCGCCGGAAACTGCCTGCACCATGACAACCATCCTCGACGACATCGTCGCCCGCAAGCACCGTGAGGTCGCAGTCGCCCGCGAACGCGTGCCGACGATGGCCCTCGAGGGCCGGCTCGCGGTGGCGCCGCCGGTTCGCGACTTCTTCGCGGCGGTGTCCGCCCCCGGGGCGATCAGGCTCATCGCAGAGTTCAAACGGCAGAGCCCGTCGGCCGGGGAACTCCGGCCGGGCGCCGCGATCGAGGAGATCGTCCGCGGCTATGCGGCCGCCGGAGCCGCGGCGCTCTCCGTGCTCACCGATGCTGTCGGATTCGGCGGCAACCTCGTCGATCTCGAGTCGGCCCGCGTGGCGGTGCCCCTGCCCGTGTTGCGAAAGGAGTTCATCGTCGATCGTTACCAGGTGCTCGAGGCGCGGGCGCACGGCGCCGATGCGGTGCTCCTGATCGCCGAGTGCCTCGACGACTGCCACCTCCGCAGCCTCTACCGCGAGATCCTCGACCTCGGCATGACGCCGCTGGTGGAACTCCACTCGGAGGAGCACCTCGACCGCGTGCTCGACCTGGGCGCCACCCTCATCGGCATCAACAACCGCGACCTGCGCACGATGACGACCGACCTCGACCACGTGCTGCGGCTTCGCGACCGCGTGCCGCCTGAGTGCGTGCTGGTGGCCGAGAGCGGCATCCGCAACCGGGCCGACGTGCAGCGGCTGGAACAGGCCGGCATCGGCGCGATGCTCGTCGGGGAATCACTCCTGCGGAGCCCCGACCCCGGCGTCGCCGCCGCCGCTCTCCTCGGCCGCTGACGCCTGTTGCGGTGCCGGGTTGTCCTTCACGAATCGGTAGCCCATGCCGCGGACCGACAGGAAATGCACCGGCCGGGCGGGGTCGGCCTCGAAATACTTGCGAAGGTTGAGCATGAAGGTGTCGACCGTTCGCGTGGCCGGCGCTCGGGCCATGCCCCAGACCCGCTTCAGCAGATCGCTCCTCGACGACACGGTGCCCTCGTTCTCGACGAGGTATCGGAGCAGTTTCATCTCGAGGTTGGTCAGTCGCACCGGTTTCTTGCCGCTCCGCGCCTCCCAGGTGTCGAAGTTCACCTCGGCATTGCCGAAGCGGTAGACGCCCCCTGCCAGGGCGGCATCTTCCTTTGGCGGCTGAGGCCGCTCCAGCCCCGCTGGCCGTGGCCGGCCGGTGCGGCCGCGGCGGGCGAGCAGATTGCGGACGATCGAGAGCAGTTCGTCGAGGTCGAACGGCTTTTGCAGGTAGACGTCGGTGCCCGCATCGAAGCCGCGAATCCGGTCCTCGACAAGCGTTCGGGCCGTAAGCATCACCACCGGCATGTCGCTGCCCTGGCCGCGGATCGCCTCGCATACGGCGTAGCCGCTCATGCCCGGCAGCATCAGATCGAGTACGACGAGATCGACCGGGGCGTCGGCCGCGGCGACGGCCGACAGCGCGGCCTGACCATTGCCCGCTGTCGTGACGGTAAACCCCTCGGCTTCGAGGTTGTATTTGATGCCGATGGCCAGATGCTCTTCGTCTTCGACGACGAGAATGTGCGGCATGGGTGCGTTCACAGCAGGGGCCATGACCGGAAGACGCCGGAACATGTCGGCGTCATTCTACCGGGAGGACGGGGCTATCGTGCCAGCACCGTTCCGGGCCTGGGGAGCCGGACGTAGCCGTGGCCGACGAACCAGTCCCAGGCATCCTGTGCCGCCGCCTCGAAAGGCCGCCGGGTGTAGCCGAGTTCCGACTCCGCACGGGCACAGGAAAAATTGTGGGGCAGCATCGACATGCCGGTCGCCGCGGAATTCACCGCCAGTTCCCGGTGGGTCAGAAGACTGGCAAGATCGCCGCACCAGCCCGCCATGTGCACGAAGGGGCGGGGCGCGATGCCCAGCGGCTGCATGCGGCCCGAGACGCGGGCGAAGATGCGCCAGGCATCGAGATAGGAGAGCGGCTGTCCGCCGAGAATGTAGCGGCGGCCGGTCTTGCCGCGGGCCATGGCCGCGACGATGCCCTGCGCGACGTCGCGGACGTCGACGAAGTCGTTGGAGCCCGGCGGCGCGAACAGACCCCGGCCGGCGCCCACCTCCAGCAACATCCGACCGCTCGACGGCTTCCAGTCCCAGGGACCGATCATGTAGACGGGGTTGACGATCACGGCGTCGAGTCCCTTGTCGACCTCCTCGAGGACGACTTGCTCTGCCTGCCGCTTCGTCACCACGTAGGGGCATTCGAGCATGCCGCCGGGAGGTGTATCTTCGTCGGCCGGCACGCCATCAGATCGCAGACCGATGGCGTCGACGCTGGAGACGTGGATGAGTCGTGCGCCGGCCCGCCGGGCCGCTCTGGCCACCACCCGTGTGCCCTCGACGTTGACATGCCGCATCTCCGCGAGATGCCGCCAGCCGCAATGCACCATCGCTGCAGAATGAACGACGTGGGTCATCCCGTCGACGGCCTGCTGCATGGCCGCTTCGTCGTGGAGGGCGGCTCCGACCGTGTCGATCGGCAGGGCGGTGAAGGCACCGCCAGCGGTCTGCCGGGAATCGCCGGCCGATTCGGCCGCTTGTCCGGGCCTCAGCAGCACCCGCACACGCTCATTGCGGTTGACGAGCAGGCGAACGACGTTATTGCCGACCAACCCGGTCGCGCCCGTCACAA
>JBIIMX010000028.1:0-16092 GCA_044337765.1 Pirellulales bacterium
CCGTCTGCATTCGCTCCTTCAACTCACCGCCCTCCCTTATCATGCGACAGGAGGAGGCGAGGAATTCTGGGCCACAATCGATCGCCAGATAGTCGCAAATCCTCCGTATCGTGGCCTCCGGGAGGCCGGTCAGGTCTTCGTAGCGGATGATGCAGGCAATCTCCCGGCGGTCATGTGCGGCACACGCAATCGCTCTGTATTTTGAGAATGTGCTCCTGGCGTGCTTCATGCGCTCCGTTGGGTCGCTGCGTATTTTGCGTTGATAGAGTTCCTGCGACCGCCAGAAATCGGAGGGATTGCGGATGAGAATGATTTCCTTGACATTTCGATTCATTGCCCGCATGAGGTTCAGGCTGAAGTTGTTCCAACTCTTCTCGAGCCAATAGCAGGCTGTTGGCTTGCGTTGAGCGACATATCGAGTGACCGCCTCGACAGCTTCGGAATGCATCTGGCAGCCATGACGAAACAGAATTTGATCTAATCCGCGACGCAAGTCGTCTTCGAGGCCGTCGGCTTGCTCATCCATGCCGAAATAGCCCGACATAAGCATTGTGAACTCTGGTTCCGACGCAAACTTGTTCACGAAGCTGAGGGCCCCCTCCGACGAAAGCACAGCAAGAGCACGAGCGAAAAAGCCAAGTATGAAAACCTCGCCATACTGCCCCTGGAGGGTCGGCACGAACATCATGGGATGATGGCCGAGCACCCTGCTCAACAAGGAACTGCCTGAGCGGCCGATTGAATTGACGACGGCAATGCCGACACCGTCGCTTTTTGCGAACCGCCCATGACTTTCAAAACGGAGTGAACACAGTTGAAGGGGCGGCGTCATGGTCGCTGTCGTGCCCGGCTGAAAATCGACAAATACGTCGATGGCCCGGTCTGGGTTGTCGCTCAGGAAGCTAGGAAGCACGCTGTCAAAGCCGCACAGCAAGTCGCGCTCGTCTGAGGGATCGAGCCACGCTCGGTCTGCCAAGGCCTTCGCGACGTCGGGGCGCGGCTTGCCGATGTCGCAGGCCCAGAACTGCTGGCCATCGATCATGAAAAGGAGTCGGTCTGGCGCTGGCAGGCTTCGATCCTTCCGTAAGACAAACCCACGAAACGTTATCGTCAGGCTCTCGTAGACCTTGTGCGGCTGTGGGGCGTCGATAGAAAAGTCAAAAGGATCTCCAGACACGGCCGAGGGTGGCAAAATGGATACGGTAAAAGGAGGAGCCCCGATCATGACGTCACCTTCGGTGGTGCTGGTGCAAGGCAATCAAGGACGGCAGGGGAAATAAGATGAGCATCGAGGTGCATTGGTGTGCACTCGGCCGGCGGAAGACGCTCACGAGTCTGTCACCGTGGTAGGAGGTGCCGCGCAGAGCAAGTTTACATTGGCAAGCCCTTGGGGCGAGTGAGCGGGCCGAAGAAATGTCTGCAGAGCGTTTAAGGGGTGCGTTCTCAGACGGCCTCGAAGCCGCCGTCGCTCGGCTTGGTAAGCACTGCCGGGTGTTCGTGGAGCAGCCAGTTGTAGTAGGAGTTGTCATCCGTGGCGAACGGGTTGTCGAAAGCGGCGTAGAGGTCATCGCGACTTCTGAACAGCACGCGAGCCGCTTTTGGGATCTTCTCGCCATTATCGAAGCGGCCGTAGTGCCAGTAGCCGGAGGGAATGCCCGCGACGCGAGTCTCCGTGATTGCTCGCTTGTACCAGTTCCAGATCTCCATAACTTCGACATTGTCGCCGGCGTATTTTTCCGTCATGAGGTCGCCGGCGGAGTTGATCTTGGTGAAGTGGTAAAACTTGAGCAGTGACCCGTTGACGAGAATATTCCCGTTCTCGCTGTATGAAATGTGTCGCGTCGAGAGGTTCCAGCTGGCGACATTGCAGCCCGGGTCTCGCTCGATCCAGACGCGGGGAAAGAAGGCCGGCACCAGGTCGCACCATTTCTGGTCGGTGAAAATGCCATTGTGCACTTCGTCGTAGCAGGCGATCTGCAGGCTGCGGGCCCACCAGTCGGCAAAAGCCCTGCCGGTCTCGTCGTTTCGCACCGCGCAGAAGCCGAGGTTGTAGACGCCGTATTTCAGCGAGGCCATCTCGTTGTCTCGGATATGACCGACCGTGGTGTTGGGAGCGACCTGGTGCGGTGTCAGGATCACCGAGTGGTCGTCGAGCTTCTCGAGGACGGTGTCCAGCGAGTGGAAGACCGCGATGTCGGGGTCGAAGTAGACCACCGCATCGGCGTCGCTCTCGAGGAGGAAGGACAGCGATCGGCCCTTCACGGCGGTGCAGGCCTCGACGATGTCGTGCTTGAACAGCCAGGCATGCAATCGTTCGAAGCCCACCTGCTCGGGAAAGAGCACGCGGTCGAAGACAGCGAGCGACTCTGAGGCATCGAGGCCCGAGGGCGGCATGTCGACGATCATCGCCCACAGTTCCCAGTCAGGATGCGCCTTACGGAGCGTCCGGGCGAGAACGGTGGCCCGCGTGAGGTAGCTGAACGTGAAGCTTGTGAAGCACCGGACCTTGGTCATGTGGACGCGTGTTCCTGAAAAAAGTGCTTCACGGTGGCCGTGGTGCCGGAATGGATCAGGTGGAAGCGGTGCGGGTGGGCGCGGGCTTCTCGCGCGACGGCAACGGCTTCGTCCCCCGCAAAAAATGAACGCATGGCTGCGGTGTCGTCGAATACCGTGCCCAGCCCCGTGCGGCGAGCCAGCGCGGCAACATTTCCGCTGTCGCTGAAGCAGAGCAGATGACAGCCGGCGGCGATGGCCTCATGTGCCACGAAGGAAAAGGTCTCCGGCCACGGCGACATCATGGCGAGGAAGTCGATCCTGTGCTCGTGCAGCAGTCGCAAGGTCGCATCACGGTCGTCAGGCGTCGACTCGGTGACGACAAACTCGCATTCCGGGATGCTGGAAACATCGCGGGCCGCGAAGTGGATGAATGCGTAACGAGGGTCGGCGTGAAAGTCGTCGACGAGCGCGGAGAAGATCGGCCAGCCCTTGCCCGGAGATGGAAAGCCAACGAAGCCGATGCGGACGGGCAGCCTGTCGGCGTCGGCGTGTTGCCGTGTCGTCGTCGGCGCTTCGGCCGCCTGGCATGTCAGATGCGAGTGCGGGTGCACGGCCGCCGAGGCGAAGGGCAGCGCGGTGCGCTGGCTCCAGAGATCCAGCGTCGAGGCCGAGGGCGACAGCACGTCGAAGTCGTATTCTTCAAACAGCCGCCGCATGCGGTCCAGGTGACGGGCTCGGCCGGCGCCGTAGACGCAGATTCGGCACGCCATGCTGCCGGGGGGCGGCGCGTGGCAGAAGGCGAGGTCGTCTCGAAGCAGGTTGAAGCCCTCGCAGAGCGATGTGTAGTCGTGCAGCCAGAACACCGACCGTGTCGGAAGGAGCGCGGTGCGCAGATTCACAATCCGCTCTTCGTTGAAACCCAGCACGGAGTGCACGATGAACATTCGCGGCGTCTTGATCTCGGTGAGGCGGTCGCCGAGGACGGTGATGAAGGTCTCGATGGTGGCAATGCCTGTAAACTCGCCGTCGATGACAATCTGGACCTCGCACGCGTCGTCGATCGGAGCAAGGTCGAGCCGGGCGCGCCGTGGGGACAGATGGATGTAGGCATACTTCCGTTCGGCGAATCGCCGTTGCTCGTCCGCGATGAAGATCTGCGTGCCGCCGATGACGCGGATGTAGCAGTCGTGGCTCAGCGAAATGACCAGGCCGGCAGCCCCCGCCAGCGCCGCATCGATGCGATCGGCCAGAGAGCGGCCATCCAGCAGGTCGCCCGCCGGGACCGCGTAGTGCTTGGCTCGCTCCTCCGGGGAACGTGCCGCATCGATGATGCGGCGGCGATAACCGCCAGGACGACGGGCGAGGCGCTCCTCCTTCCGCCCGGCGACAAGATAGTGCCAGAAAGGGTTGAGGCCCGCGCGGTGAACGTCTTCGTTCGCCTCGAGATAGTAGCGAGTGTCGAAAGTCTTGTTCGGATTGCGGCCCTCCCGCCAGCCGCGATGGTAGTAGTGTTTCACCAGATCGATGTCGGCGGCCACCACATCGGCATTCTGCGACAGATAGTAGCTTTCAGAGAATTCCGTGCGGATGGTCGCGATTCGGGCCTCGTCCTCTTCAGTATCTATGTATGCGTGGGCAATCGAGGTTGCGGCGTTGTCTTTGGCGTAGTCAAGAAGTTGTTGCACCGTTCGAACGACATCATCGATCGCATGGAGCTCCTGGCCAGAGTCCGCGGCCAGCGCTCTGATCTGCAGCTTCGTGTTCTGTTCGAGCCCGTTGAGGTGCTGGGAAAGCGTGGTGCCGTCCCAGGGGATCAGGAATTCGCACGCGATGGGGAGCCCCAGTGTCTGGGAGAGATCGGGCCGAGGGCGGTCCGCATAACCGCTGCCCAGGAGGTGATCGTCGAGGTAGACGTCGACCTTCAGGTGTGCGTCGCACGCAGCGCAGTCCAGCAGCCAGCCTCGGATCCCCGCGGGGCCGACATTTTCGAGGCAGCCATAGAGACCCTGTCGGGCTCCCGGCCTGATCGAGGGATACACTCGGTTGCCAAGGCGACGGAACAGATTTCGGAACGCTTGATTGCGCACAGGAGTTCAGGGCTGGGCGAGAGCCGCTCGAATCCAGTTGATGAATGGGAGGTGAAAAGCAAAGTCTACATCGCGTCCATCGGCCGGCGAGCGTGTAAAATGCCGAACCGCTTCGCACAGACGTGAGGCTTCAAAAGTCCCGCAATAACCAGCAAAAAATAGGGTATTATGCGGCATCAGTCGAATCGCGACGAACGCCAGCCCCAGCCACCGCACGATGCCAATCACCGTCCCAGTTATCAGCACGGAGCAGCGTGCCGGCGCCGGTTGGCGGCCCGCCGGCGACCTTGCTGAAACGTTTGAAAGGCTAGCGGAAGGGCTGGGACGGCCGCCGCAGGTTCTCGATCTGACGGGAGATGCGCGGGCGGGTGCTTGGGGTTCGATCGTGGTGGTGTTTCGTCCGCCGTCGTCCGGGCCGCACGTCCGGCAGGATCTGCTGCCCTATATCGATGCGAGCGTCGACATCGTGGCAGTTGCATCTCCGACAGCGTCGCTGCTCGCCGAGGCACGACGCGTCGCTACCCTCGCCATCGTCGATTGCGTACCCGAGCCACGGATCGAGTGGCTTCGCGAGCCTCCCGCCGCACGGCTGCCGAGCGTGTCGATCATCGTGCCCGTGTTCAACCAGTGGCAGATCACCAAGAGTTGCCTCCAGGCGCTCCGGTCGACGATGCCGCGGGAGGCTGCGATCGAGGTGATCGTCACCGACGATGCCTCGACCGACGACACGCCAAACGGGCTGGCGTCACTTGCCCGGACCGAGCCGTGGCTGAGGGTGCTGCGGAACGAGATGAACCTTGGCTTCGTGGAAAGCTGCAACCGGGCCGCAGCCTTGGCGACCGGAGACATCCTCGTGTTCTTGAATAACGACACGGTTCCGCTGCCCGGCTGGCTCGAGCCCCTCCTGCGCACGTTCGAACTGTTTCCCCACGTCGGCGCCGTGGGCGGCAAACTCCTCTTCCCGGACGGACGGCTGCAGGAAGCGGGAGGGATCGTTTTTTCGGACGCCTCGGCCTGCCACTTCGGCCGCGACGAGTCGAATGCCATGGGGCTGCTGTTCAGCTATGTACGGCCGGTCGATTACGTGTCGGGTGCCTTGCTGGCGACTCCGCGTGACCTGTTTGCCGCCCTCGGCGGCTTCGACCTCGATTATTCTCCGGGATACTACGAGGACACCGACTACTGTTTCCGGCTCCGGGAACGGGGGATGGTGGTCTATTACCAGCCCGATTCCGCGGTCGTGCACTTGGAAGGGGCCACCGCGGGAACCGATCCAGACGCGGGCATGAAGCGGCATCAGTTGATCAACCAAGACCGCTTTCGAAAGCGGCACGCGGCAGCGCTCGCGGAGCAGCCGTCGCGGCCCGAGGCCATCGACGCCGGTTCATGGGCGGCGCTTGCCAATCGCGGAAAGGCACGGGAGCGTCCATGAGGAAAAAGCGGGCACTGGTCGCCTCGTACGGGCTCCCGCAGCCGGATCGCGATGGCGGCGGCAAGCGGCTGTACGATCTCATGCGGTATCTAGTGGAGGGGGGCTGGCACGTCGACTTCGTCGCGTTGCATGGCATCGACAGGCACCCCGAATACGCCCGGGCGCTGCAGCGTCAGGGTGTCGCCGTGCATGACGACAGCCCGGTGGTCGAGGCCGACGGGACCTGGAGCCGCAACCGGTATTTCGCCGATCTGATATCGCGTGCTGCTTTCGATCTGGCGTTCCTGTCGTTCTGGCCGGTGGCGGATCTCTACATCCCGTGGCTGCGCAAGCTCTCTCCGGAGACCCGCGTGGTTGTCGACTCCGTGGACCTTCACTTCGTCCGCGAGTGCCGTCGGACAGCGGGCGACCGCGGAGTGGACCCACGGGAGCGGCTGCTCGACCGGTTCCATGGCGCCGACCTCGTGGCCGAACTCAATGCCTACATGGCGGCGGACGCGGTGCTCACGGTCTCCGAAGCGGAGCGGCGGCTCCTGGAAACGTTCCTCGGTAGCGCGGCGACGGTCCGCGCCGTCTTCGACTGCGAGGACGCGGCTCCCAGCCCGCTGCCGCTCGCCGAGCGATCGGGGCTGCTTCTGCTCGGCAGCTTTCAGCATCCGCCGAACGTCGAGGCGTTCGAGTTCTTTTGCGCCGACATCCTTCCGCGGATCGATCCGGCGCTGCTGGCGAAGCATCCCGTGTATGTGGTCGGCACCGGGCTCGACGAGCGGATCGCCGCACTCGCCGGAGGACACGAGCACGTCCGGCTGGTGGGCTGGGTGCCCGAGGTCGCTCCCTATTTCCACCGCGTGCGGGCATCCGTGGCCCCGCTGCTGCATGGCGCGGGCACGAAGCGAAAGATGGTGCAGGCCGTGATGCACGGCACGCCGACCGTCACCACCGACATCGGCGCGGAGGGGCTCGATCTGGTCACGGGGGTGCACGCGCTCATCGCCAACGACGCCGCCGCCATCGCGGCCGGCATCGAACGGCTGCTCACCGATGACGAACTGTGCCGCGGCCTCGCCGACCGGGGGCTCGCGCATTTCCGCCAAAGCCGCAGTCGCGAGGTCGCCAGAAGAGTGTTCTTCGACACCATCGAGACCGTGCTGGCCGCGCCGCCGAAGCCGCCGATGCTGCCGGAACGCCGGATGGAGGCCTACCAGGCCCGCATCGTTCGCAAGCACGAGGAGGCAGTGGGGCGTGCGAACCGGGCCAATCGCACGGCGTCGTCGCTTGCCGCAGTGCCCCAGCCGGACGACGCATCGGCAGGCCGCTCGACCGCCAGGCTGATCGCCTTCTATCTGCCGCAGTTTCACCCGATTCCCGAGAACGACGCCTGGTGGGGCCGCGGGTTCACCGAATGGCGGAACGTCTGCAAGGCCAAGCCCCTCTTTCATCGGCATCACCAGCCGCAGCTGCCCGCCGATCTCGGCTTCTACGACCTCCGGATCGCTGAAACGAGAAAGTCACAGGCCGACCTTGCTCGCGAATACGGCATTCATGGATTTTGCTACTACCACTACTGGTTTCAGGGCAAGCGGCTTTTGGAACGCCCCTTCGCGGAAGTGCTGGCCAGCGGCCAGCCCGATTTCCCGTTCTGCCTCTGCTGGGCCAACGAGCCATGGTCACGTCGCTGGGATGGATCCGATCAGGAAGTGCTCCAGTCGCAGGGCTATTCCGCGGACGATGACCTCGCCCACATCCGCTGGCTGCTCGCGCCGCTCGCCGATCCCCGTGCCATACGCATCGACGGGAGGCCCGTTTTCATCGTCTATCGTGCCGACCAACTTCCCGAGCCGGCTCGCACCACAGACTGCTGGCGGCGGGAGGCAGAGCGGGCCGGCCTGCCCGGCCTCTATCTGATGGCCGTGGAGACGGGCTGGGATGCGGGCTGGGATGTGACGCGGGTCGGATTCGATGCCAAGGTGCTCTTCCAGCCGCAGTTCAGCCTGCTCGACACGGCGCCGCGGTGGGATGTCTGCGATTTCAAGACCAGGATCTTCGATTACGCATCCGCCTGGCCGGTCCTTGCGAACCCGCCGCCGGTCTCGTATCCCCGGTACGACACCGTCTTCCCCGGCTGGGATAATACGGCCCGCCGTGGTGACAATGCCTGGGTGGTCCACGGCAACACGCCGGCAGGCTACGAGGACTGGCTCCGCCAAGCGGTCGACCGGACGCTCACCCGGCCGCAGGATGAGCGGATCGTGTTCATCAACGCCTGGAACGAATGGGCAGAGGGAGCCCACCTGGAACCGGACAGGAAGCACGGCCGCGGCTTCCTCGAGGCGACCTGCCGGGTGGTGGCCCCGACGAGGATTCACACGCCATGAACGAGCACCGCGCCCGGCTGGTGGCGCTCTACCTGCCGCAGTTTCATCCGATTCCGGAGAACGACGAGTGGTGGGGCAAGGGCTTCACCGAGTGGACGAATGTCAGCAAGGCTCGGCCGCTCTTTCCGGGGCACTATCAGCCCCACATTCCTGCCGATCTTGGCTACTACGACCTCCGGCTGCCGGAGACGCGGCAGGCGCAGGCCGACCTCGCTCGCAGCCACGGCATCGAGGCCTTCTGCTACTGGCACTACTGGTTCGAGGGCCAGCAGCTCCTGGAGCGGCCGTTCGACGAGGTGCTCCGTTCGGGCGAGCCCGACTTTCCCTTCTGTCTTGCGTGGGCCAACGAGACCTGGTCGCGTCGCTGGCTCGGCGAGGAGAAGGAGATCCTCCGCCAGCAGACCTATTCGGCGGCCGACAACGAGCGGCATGCCCGCTGGCTTGTCGATGCCTTCCGCGACCGCCGCTACATGCGGGTCAACGGCCGGCCGGTGTTCCTCGTGTACCGGCCGACCTCACTCCCCGATGGCCACGCTTTCACCGACGCGGTCCGCCATGAGTGCGGGCGGGCCGGATTGCCCAGCCCGTATCTACTCGGCATCTCGTCGCATGTGGTCGATGACTACCGTCCGCTGGGCTTCGACGGCAACATGGAGTTCGAGCCGCAGCTCGGCGTGCTCACCGACCCGCTGGGCGACGGCCTCAAGGTCCACGACTACACCGAGTCGCGCCGCACGATGCTGCACGGCAAGGGGGATTTTCCGTCCCATCCCTGCATCATGGTCTCCTGGGACAATACCCCGCGGCGCGGCGAGCATGGCATCGTGTTCACGGACGCCACCCCCGAGGCCTTCGAAGAGGGACTCCGCGAGATGATCGCGAGCGTGCAGCACCAGCCCATGGAAGAGCGGCTTGTCTTTGTGAACGCCTGGAACGAATGGGCCGAAGGCAACCACCTCGAGCCCTGCCTGCGTCATGGTCTCGGTTATCTCGAGGCCGTGAAGCGAGCCAATGCTTTTCGCTGACCGACATTCTATGGATGGGAGTGCACCTTCGGACGGATGAGAACTTCATCGCCGGCAGGCAGTCGGAGTCACTTTCGCCGTGTCGTGTAGTTCTCCAGTGTGAACCCCGGCACCTTTGCGGCATCGGCAGAGCCCCGCTCCACGACCGCTATGTCCGACATGATCGTGACGCGGTTGATCAGCGGAGCCAGCGTATGGCACGGGCCCTTGCCGATGATAAATCCGTCCATCCGGCCGGCGGCGACTGCGATCTCGGCAATCAGCCTGTCCGGCTCAGAGCCCTTTGCCAATGCGAAATCCTCGGGCAGATTCGGCCAGCAACCCCACGACCAATCCTCGATCACATAGAGTCCACCCGGCCGAATCAGCGGGAAGAGCGTCTCGAAGCTCGCCTTCGTCGGAATGTATTGATGCGACGCGTCGTCGATCACGAGATCAAGCTGCCCCTGCAGGTCGTCGGCGACGATTGACCGGAGCTTCGCCGCATCGGCCTGATCCGTGCCCCAGTGGCACGTGACGCGGTCGCCCAGCCCCCGCGATGTGATGAAGCGATCGAAGTAGGGCGTACTCCCCCAGGGCATGATGTCCACCGCGGCACAGCGGGCCGGCTGCAGGAGCTCGCACCAAAACGCGATGCTGCCGCCGTCATATATGCCAAGTTCGAGCATGTGCCCACCTGCGGGCGGTGGGCATGCACCCCAGAGGGCGGCATACTGATCGAGCATGCGACGCTCTTTCAGGAAAATGAACGAGTCGTCGCCGTCACCGACCCGAGACTCACGAAGCCTGCCGAGATCGAAGATCAGGTCGTCGAGAATGATGCGGTCAGGATTCTGCTGCCAGACCAATCGCTCGAATAGATTCATAGGATCACCGTGTGGTATCGAAAAGCCGTGCTGTCATTTTCCAGAGGACATCTGCCTGTTCATTCGGAGCGCAGCAGGCAGGTCGCCGTTCCGGCAGAGTGAGACTGTGTCGCTGCCGGCTGAGCGAGCTGCTCAACAACGTGCCAACGGCGGTGCAAGACGTCTCGCTGACACCTGTCGGGAAAAGTTACCAGAACCCCGGTTGGCTTGCTGCCGACGACCATGGTGTCTATTTTCGGAAGGGTTACCTTAGACTCGCCCCAATGATCAGTTCCATGCTTTATTTTCTTGGCATCGGTGCACAAAAGGCGGGCACTACTTGGCTGTACCGATCGCTGCAGCTGCATCCGCGATTGGGCTTTCCTGCCGGGAAGGAGGTTCATTTCTGGGACAAACATCGTGATCGCGGTATTGAGTGGTATCGAAACCAGTTTTCCGGGGATGATGACAGGCTGCACGGCGACATCACCCCGGCCTATGCCATTCTTGAGCCCGCGGTGATCCGAGAGATCCGACAAGAGTTCCCGGCACTCCGCCTGATATACATCCTCCGGAATCCGATCGAGCGCGCTTGGTCCCATGCCAAGATGGACCTGCGGACGAAAGGGCTGGGGCTTGCCGATGCTCCGGATGGTTATTTCCGGAAGCATTTCCGCCACAAGAATTCACTCACGAGGGGGGATGCGGAAGGCTCTCTGAGACGCTGGCGCGCTGTCTTTCCAGCCGAACAGTTGCTCACCCTCCGGTTCGAGACTCTTTGTCATCAACCGCGGGAACTATTGCGACGCTGTTGCGACCATCTCGGGGTCGATGACGTTTATCAGGACCAGCCTCTTCCTCTACCCTGCAACATCAGCCCAGGGGCATTACCACCGATGTTATTCGAGGATCTTTTCACCTTGTATCGGGAATCCATCGTCTCCTTGTCTGCTTACCTTGGCGAGGACCTCTCCGAATGGTTGGCCCGACAGCCTGCTTGAGACCAATTCATCCGCCTCTACCGCCCACGTTGGATTCAGTTGGAAGTTCACGCAAGAGCCTGGCTGCGGGTAGCACACAGTCTCGTAAATGACGGCGCGGCTATCGACCTGCCCCCATGAATGATGCCAGTTTTTAAGCTATGGTTTTGCTCTCCAATAGACCAGCCCTGTGCGGTCGCCGAGGCAGTAGCCGAGGCAACCGCAGAGTAAAGATATGCCTTGAGACTGTGTGCGATCCGCGATGATCATCTCCAACAGCCACAAGTTCATCTTCGTCCACGTCATGAAGACGGCCGGAACGAGCGTATCGGCCGCGCTCGACCCCTGTTTGCAATGGAACGACGTCGCCATCGGCGGAACGCGGTTCGGCGAGCAGATTCAGCCCGCCTTCCGGGAACGCTTCGGCCTCCACAAGCATTCGACCGCCAGCGAGATTCGCGCCATGGTAGGGGCTGACGTCTGGTCCTCCTATTTCACGTTTACGTTCGTCAGGCATCCCTACGACCGCATCGTGTCGCTCTACACGTGGCTCCAGAAGACGCTCCGCGACGCGCCGCCAGACGCGCCGCAATGGTCGTGGCAAGCGGCGATCGCTTTCCGCGAGTCTCAGGGTTTTTCGGAATTCATCCGCCACGAGCGGTTCCGCAACTCGCTCGGCGGCCGACCGCAGGTTGAGTCGAGCTGCGACGACGACGGCCGCTGCATCGTCGATTTCGTGGGACGCTTCGAGGATCTGGATACGGCGCGGAGAACGATTTCCGATCGTATCGGCGTTAAGCTGGAACCGTTCGAGAGGCATAACGCATCGACGGAGCGCAACCGGCATGCGGAGCTCTTCGCCGGCGAGGCCGACTACGACTATTTGCACACGCTCCACGAGAAGGATTTCGAGCTGTTTGGCTACGATCCCTCGCTTCGTTTCTAGCATCAATCCCCTTAGATCCGTCAGGCACCACCATGCGATTCACGCCGCTGCCCCACGACGCTGGACTGCAGCCTGGACATGTGCGACTTTCCGGACGCATCACCGGAGCCGGCGGGGCCGACGAGGTGCGCTTGAGTGATGAGTTGCTATGGGCCGACGTGCCGGAGGCTTTCGCGGCCGACGCGACCGAGCGACTCGACGCCTGGCTCCTCTGGCTCCTACCCCACGCCTTCGAGACCGGTGAGAATCTCGTCATCGATGGTCCCGTCGACGCCGAACTGCTGCGAAACGCGCACGAACTGATGGAGGTGTGGTCGTGCTGGCGGCCGGGAAAGAGTCCAGTGCGAGTGACGGCCGAGCCGGCAGATGCGACCGAGCCGCGAGGAACGCGGACAGGCCTGTTTTTCACTGCAGGCGTCGATTCCTTTTTCTCGCTGCTGCACCACGACGAGATGGCCGGCCTGCATCCGGAATGGAATCTCCGGCCAATCGACGACCTGATCTATATCGAGGGCTACGATATCCCCCTGGGGAATCGGGCCGCGCTCGACCGCAAGCGGGCTGCGCTGCAGGCGGCCGCCGAGGAGACCGGCAAGACGCTCGTCACGCTCGCCACCAACTTCCGTGACACGAGCCTAAGCCTGCGAAAAAACGCCTGGGGTCCGGTGGTGCACGGCCCGGCCTTGGCCGCGAGCGGGCTCCTCCTCGGACGGCGGTGGCGTGAACTCCTCGTCGCTGCCTCGATCGCCTACGACGAATTTGACCCATGGGGATCGACTGCGGTCACTGACCCGCTGTTCTCAAGCTCGGCGACGCGAGTCGTGCATCACGGGGCGGGATTCCACAGGCTGCGAAAAATCGATTTCCTTTCACCGTTCGACGTGGCTCTCAACCATCTTCATGTCTGCTGGCAGGATTTTTCGGAGCGAAACTGCGGCGTCTGCGAGAAGTGCTTCCGCACCCTCCTGTCACTCGACATGGCGGGTGTCCGGGAGCGTGCCCGCACGTTCCCGGCTGGCACGTTCTCTGTGGACCGCCTCCGCGACGTCTGGAAGGATCACAAACTGCTCCGGCCGATGTATCGAGAGATGCGGGATCGCGGCCTCGCGCTCGGTCGATCCGACGTCGTGGCCGTGATTGACGCATGCCTGTCGCAGCCAAGTAGCCATCGAGAACCGTCACGGTGATGTCGTGAAAATAGGTCTCACTTCCGAAGAGATAGACACCATAACCGCCTGCGGCGACATGAAGACGCGATGAATTCCGGACATGCCGAAGCAACACGCGTCCTGACAAGCACCGTGGCCAGCCTGCTGCCACGGGGCACTCGTTGCGGCCTGGCAATGTATCCCGACCATTGGAACACGGGTGATTCGGCGATTTGGTGGGGCACCCGCATGCTTCTCGATCGGCTGGGCGTCGTCGTCGACTATGCCTGCGATCCCTGGAGCTACGATCCCCGCCGACTGCGGACGGCCCTTCCCGAGGGGCCGATCCTGCTGCTCGGGGGCGGAAACTTTGGCGATGTCTACACCCGCGAACAGGGGCTGCGACTCCGAGTCTTGGAAGATTTTCGTGACCGGAAGATCATTCAATTGCCGCAGAGTATCTGGTTTCGCTCGCAGACCGCCCTCGACGAGATGTCCAAGCTCCTGGCCCGTGGGCGCGATTTCACTCTTCTCGTCCGCGATGCGGCCAGCCTCACGCTGGCCCAAGAGCATTTCCCCTCGACGGCACCCTGTCTCTGCCCCGACACCGCACTGGCTCTGGAACTACCAGATGTTGATCGGACGGCCGACGTGCCGGTGATGGCGTTGTGGAGGAACGACGCGGAATCGTCCGACGTCCTCCCTCCACTTCCCGAGGGTTGGATCTCGCGCGACTGGACGCTCCGCGGCGGCCTCTTGCCCGCCGATGAGGCTCTTCAGCTCACGACTGCCGCCAGATCCTTCAAAGAGTGGGTCGGCAATCCGCCGGCTTTTCCCGAGCCGTGCCCGCTCAGGCGGCGGCTGGCATGGCGGCATATGCCATGGCTCTGGGACCAGTTGGCCGAGGACCGCACACTTCGTGGCTGCCGCATCCTTGCCCGCGGCCGCGTCGTGATCACCAACCGACTGCACGCGCATCTGCTCTGCACGATGATGGGGCTGCCGCATGTCGTGTGCGACACCTCCAACGGCAAGGTCTTCGCCTATCGCGACACGTGGATGCGTGAACCGGACAGCCACGATACGCCATCCGTACGGTTCGCGAACACGCCCGCGGCGGCTGTGGCCAAGGCTGCGGAACTGCTCGCTGGATTACCGACGCAATGACGCGACCGAACCCCCGCTTCTTGACCACGGTTCTGTCGTCTAGGACGATGGCTCTTTGCCCCCAATCCCGCGGCCACATCCATGAAGACAAAGCGGGCGCTGATCTGCTCCCACTACATGCCGCAGCCCGACCTCGACAGCTACTCGAGGCGGCTGTTTCATTTCGTCGGCTTCCTGCGGGATGCCGGCTGGGAGGTGGCTTGCGTCGCCCGCAGTCCCAAGGGGGTGGAACAGTTCAAGCACCTGCTGACTGATCAGGGTGTAACCGTGGCGTTCGGCTTCGCCGAGCACGAGGAAAACGTTCGGAGTGCGGCAACATCGGCCCAGTGTGACATCGCCATCCTGGGCTGCTGGGTCTTCGCCGAGCCGCTGATCCCGATCCTGCAGGCCGTGTCGCCCACCACTCGAATCATCGTGGACTCGGGCGACCTGCACTTTCTGCGGAATGCGCGGCGGATCCTGCGAGACGCCCCCGCGAGTCTCGACCTGCTCGGCGCAGACTTCGCCGCCGAGACTGTCCGGGAAATCAGCGTCTATGCCGCGGCCAACGCCGTGCTCGCGGTTTCCGCAAAGGAAAGGAATCTGATCGGCGACCTGATCGCCGCGCCGGAGAGAGTGCACGTCGTGCCCGATTGCGAGGAGCTGCCGGCATCGCCGCTCCCGTTCGCCGAGCGGCGTGGGATGTTCTTCGTGGGCAACTTCGAGCATCCGCCTAATGAGGAGGCGGTTCGATTCCTCTGCGACGAGGTGCTGCCGCACCTCGATCCCGACCTGCTTGCGGCCCATCCGGTGACGGTCGTTGGCAGCAACATGACCGACGAGGTCCGCGGGGTCGCGGCCGACTGGCCCGCGGTGCGGATGCTCGGCTGGGTGCCGTCGGTGGTGCCCTATCTCGAGCAGGCACGCGTGTCGCTGCTGCCGCTGCTGCATGGCGCCGGCACGAAACGGAAAATGATCCAGTCGCTTTCGATCGGCACGCCGACCGTGTCGACGACGATCGGAACCGAGGGGTTGGATCTCCGTGACGGCGAAGACGTCTTCGTCGCGGACGATGGCTTCCGGTTCGCCGTCGGCATCACGAGGCTGCTCACCGAGGGGGCACTCTGGAGCCGGCTGGCCAGGCACGGCCGCGAGCGAATCCGGATGGAGCACTCGCCGAGCGTGGCGAGGGAGCGGCTGTTCGCTGCGATCGAAGCGGCCCGTGGCCCCAGGTGGCAGGGAGCCGCGGCACCGGATAAGGGGGCTGCCGTGGTGGCCGCCGATCCCACGATTCCGTTTGTCGGGCTCACGGACGCGTGCCGCGTGCGCCGCTCGGGCGGCTCGATAGCGCCAGAGATCAGCGTGGTCATCCCCACCCGCAACCGTGCCTCGCTGCTCGACGAGTCGCTAGCCAGCCTGGCCATGCAGACCGCCTCCGGCCGGTTTGAGACCATCGTCGTCAGCGACGGATCGACCGACGACACATTGGCGGTGTGCGATCGGTGGGCCAGACGGATGCCGCTGACGGTCATCGAATCGCCGGCCGCCGGCATCTCGGTCGCCAAGAACATCGGCGTCGATGTCGCCACGGCACCGCTGCTGCTCTTCTTCG
>JBIIMX010000313.1:0-4374 GCA_044337765.1 Pirellulales bacterium
GCGCGATGCGACACACACAGGGCATTGATCATGAATGGGTGCCGTGCCGACCGCACCCTCTGCCAGATTTTACCGTTTACGGAAGGGTGTTCCAGCCGGTCTCTGAACAACGCAGAAGGCTCGCCACCCTGTCCGTGGACAGCCATGCCGGCTCTCAGACGTTGATCGCCCAAATGTCTGACACCCTGTGGCAGCAGGCCGGTGTGGGCATTCGGCCTCAGGATCACAGGCCGTGGCCAACAACACGAACCAACTCATGCGGAACAGTCGGTCTACAGGTCGTCGGAATCGACCGCATCGCGAACGGCGACCTGTCCACCAGTTTCGCCGGCTGGGGTGGTATCGCCGCCGAGAGGAGCGGCCTCCAGCAAGGGAAACTGCCTGGTCAGCACATTGTCGCGATCGATCCGCAGGGCATCGAGTGCTTCAGGACGGACGCGAACCTCGGCCGATTGGAACGTGTTGAATCCGGTGCCGGCGGGGATCAGGTGGCCCAGGATCACGTTTTCTTTGAGACCGACCAGGTTGTCGACCTTGCCGGCAAGGGCGGCTTCGGTGAGCACCTTTGTCGTCTCTTGAAAGCTTGCCGCCGAGATGAAGCTGGAACTCTGCACGCTAGCCTTCGTGATGCCGAGCAGTTGCGTGCTTGACGTTGCCGGCTTCGGCTTCGAACCCTTGGCGGGAGTTCCACCCAAGGCCTCGATTTGAGAGTTTGTCTGGGACAGCACATCCTTCGGGACAACGCTGCCCACCGCAAACTCGCTGTCGCCCTTGTCGGTGATTCGCAGGCCGGCAGCAATCTTTTCGTTGGCCTGTTTCAGTTCGAACTTGTCCATCACGCTTCCGGGAAGCAGGTCGGTGTCACCGACGGTCTCGATTTTCACCTTTCGCAGCATTTGCGAAACGATGATCTCGATGTGTTTGTCATCGATGTCCACCCGTTGGCTGCGGTAGACGTTCTGAATCTCCCGGACCAAGTACCGCTGCACTTCTTCCTCGCCGGAGATGCGAAGGATGTCGTGCGGAACGAGCGGGCCGTCAACCAGCGCCTCGCCCGCTTTGACGATGTCTCCGGCGTGAACACGGAGATGCTTGCCGTGTGTCACGAGATGTTCGCGCTCGACGCCGCTCTCATTCTTCACGACGATCGTTCGCTTGCCTCGCCGTTTCTCGCCGAGCAGTTCGACCTTGCCGTCGATCTCGGCCATGATGGCCGGATCCTTGGGCTTGCGGGCCTCGAAGATTTCCGTGACGCGAGGCAGACCACCGGTGATGTCCTGCGTGCCTGACGCCTCGCGGGGCGTCTTGGCGAGAACGTGCCCTGCCGCCACCTTCTCGCCCGGCGAGACTTCGATGTAGGCCTTTTCCGGCAGATAGTAGAAGTCAAGAATCTTGCCCGACTCGTCCTCGAGCACGACCTGCGGGTGGTAGACGCCCTTGTGCTCCATGACCATGCGACGCAAGTGTCCGCTGGGATCCTTTTCCACGCGAAGGGTCTCGCCTTCGATCACGTCCTCATACCGCACCTTGCCCGCCACTTCCGACAGGATCGGAATCGAATGCGGGTCCCATTGCACGAGAATAGCGCCGGCTTTCACCTCGTCATTGTCGGCCACCATCAGAATCGCGCCAGCCGGAATCTCGAATTTCTCGAGTTCGCGGCCCTTGGGATCGACAACCGCGATTTCGCCGTTTCGGGCGAGCACGATCTGCTGTCCTTGCTCATTTTGCACCGTGCGTAGGCGGGTGAACTTCACCGTGCCGGCTCGCTTCGCACGGCTCTCGCTCTCCTCGATTGCGCGCTGTCCGACGCCGCCGATGTGGAACGTTCGCATCGTCAATTGCGTGCCCGGTTCGCCGATGCTCTGGGCAGCGATGATGCCGACCGCCATGCCCTCTTCCACCATCGAGCCGGTGGAAAGATCCATGCCGTAGCAAAGCCGGCAAACGCCCAGAGGCGCCTCGCAGGTCAGCGCACTGCGGACCTGGATCTTTTCGAGGCCGAGTTCCTCGATCTGCCTCGCCATCTTCGGCGTGATCAGTTCATCCTCGCGGACGACCACCTCGTCCGTGATCGGGTTCACGATATTGGCACGGCTGACCCGGCCACGAATGCTGTCGGCCAGGCTGACCTCGACCTTCTCGCCGCGGTAGATGACCGTCTTGTCGATGCCCTGCGTTGTACCGCAGTCGTGCATCGTGACGACCACATTCTGCGCCACGTCGGCGAGCTTGCGGGTGAGATAGCCCGAGTCGGCCGTCTTGAGCGCCGTGTCGGCCAGACCCTTGCGGGCGCCGTGCGTGGAGCTGAAATACTCAAGCACGGTGAGGCCTTCACGGAAGTTGGCCTTGATCGGCGTCTCGATGATCTTGCCCGACGGTTTCGCCATCAAGCCACGCATGCCGGCGAGCTGGCGGATCTGCTCCACGCCACCTCGGGCACCCGAGTGCGCCATCAGGAAGATTGGGTTCACGTAGCCGGCACGACGCGTGTCCCGCGCGTCGGTGTCCTGCTCGAGCTCGTCCATCATCTCCTTGGTGATCTGCTCACGAGCGTGAGTCCAGGCGTCGAGCACCTGATTGTATCGCTCGCCGTCGGTGATCACGCCGCGCTGATACAGCTTCATGATCTTCATGACGTCCTTCTCGGCACTGACGATGATGCGCCCCTTGTTGGCGGGCGTGATCAGGTCGTCCGTGGCGAAGGAGAGTCCACTCCGTGTGCTCCAACTGAAGCCGACCCGGTTCATGTTGTCGAGCAGGTCGATCGTTTTGCGGCGACCAAGGGCCTGGTAGCAGTCGGAGATCACGCGGGCCAGTTCGCTCGATCGCATCGGGATGTTGTAGAAGAGCATCCCTTCCGGAAGGATTGAATTGAAAAGCACGCGGCCTACGGTTGTCTCAATCACCGCTCCGGGCGTGCGGAGCGCCTCGACATCGGTCTTCAAACGTCGGCCCGCCGTCAGTTTGACCCGCACCTTTGCGTGCGTATCCACCTTGCCAAGCGAATGCGCCAGTTCGACTTCCTCGACATTTTTGAAGACCATTCCCTCCCCCTTGCGACCGGGGAGGAGCATCGTGAGGTAGTAGCATCCCATCACGACGTCTTGCGACGGACTGATGATCGGAGCGCCGTTGGCGGGGCTGAAGATGTTGTTCGTGGACAACATCAGCGTATGAGCCTCGACCTGTGCCTCGATGGAGAGCGGCAGATGCACGGCCATCTGGTCGCCGTCGAAGTCTGCGTTGAACCCTTTGCAGACCAACGGGTGAAGCTTGATGGCGTTGCCCTCGACGAGCATCGGCTCGAAGGCCTGGATGCCCATGCGGTGAAGGGTCGGCGCACGATTCAGCAGCACTGGATGGTTGCGGATCACTTCCTCGAGGATGTCCCACACCTCGGCATCCTTGCGTTCCAGCATCTTCTTGGCGCTCTTGATGGTGTCGGCATGGCCGAGCTCCTTGAGACGTCGGATGATGAACGGCTGGTAGAGCTCAAGGGCGATCTTTTTCGGCAGGCCGCACTGGTGGAGCCGCAGATTCGGGCCCACGACGATCACGCTCCGGGCGGAGTAATCGACACGTTTGCCAAGCAGGTTCTCGCGGAACCGTCCCTGCTTGCCCTTGATCATGTCGGTGAGGCTCTTGAGCGGGCGATTGCTCGATGCGAGCACCGGCCGCTTGCAGCGGTTGTTGTCGAAAAGTGCGTCGACTGACTGCTGCAGCATCCGCTTTTCATTGCGGATGATCACCTCTGGAGCATTGAGATCGACAAGCTTTTTCAGACGGTTGTTTCGATTGATGATGCGGCGGTAAAGGTCGTTGAGATCACTCGTCGCGAAATTGCCCGAGTCGAGCATGACGAGTGGCCGCAGGTCGGGCGGAATGACAGGGATGACATCGAGCACGATCCATTCGGGCTTGTTCTCGCTGTCGCGAATCGCTTCGACGATCTTCAGGCGGTTGACGAGATCCTTTTTCTTCTGCTTGCTGTTGGTCGTTGCGAGCTCGACGCGGAGGTCTTTGGAGAGCGTCACCAGGTCGAGCGACAGGAGCAGTTTGCGGACCGCTTCAGCCCCCATCTCCGCCTCGAAGCCGGTCTCGCCGTAGTTGTTGCGGGCCTCGCGGAATTCCTCTTCGGTGAGCAGTTGCTGCTTCTTGAGGGGCGTGTCCTTCGGATCGAGAACAACGTAATCCTGGAAGTAGATCACCTTTTCCAGGCTCGACGTCTTCATGTCGAGCAGTGCACCGAGGCGGCTGGGCATCGCCTTGAAGAACCAGATGTGGACCACCGGGGCTGCCAGTTCGATATGGCCCATGCGCTTTCGGCGAACGCGGCTATGAGTGACCTTCACGCCACATCGATCACAGATC
>JBIIMX010000314.1:0-4365 GCA_044337765.1 Pirellulales bacterium
CCACGACGGCTACACGCTCAACGATCTTGTCACCTATCGCGACAAGCACAACGAGGCCAACGGCGAGGGCAATCGCGACGGCGACAACAACAGCTTTTCCGACAACTATGGTGTCGAAGGTCCGACCAAGCGGGCCGATATCGACGGCCTCCGGACGAGGCAGATCCGCAACATGCTTGCCACGCTGCTGCTCAGCCAGGGTGTGCCGATGCTGCTGGCGGGCGACGAGTGCCGTCGCACCCAACGGGGCAACAACAACGCCTATTGCCAGGACAACGACGTCTCGTGGTTCGACTGGAGCCTCGTCGACGCGCACCCTGACCTTGTGCGGTACGTGAGGGAGTTGGTGCGCTTTCGGCTCGACAACCCCACGCTCCGCCGCCGGTCGTTCCTCGAGGGGGGCGCGAGCGAGGCGGGCGGGTTGCCCGACGTGGAGTGGTTTTCGCCGGATGGCAGCCATGTCGATTGGTATGCCGCCGATGCGAGCCTCGTCTGCTTCTTCGGCGCGCCCTCCCTGGAAACACTGCTCGAGGAAGACGACGTGGCGGCCGGCGGCGTGGAGGGCAGGCCGCGGCACGTTCTGATCTTCGCGCACTCAGGTTCCCTGCCCCGCCGCTTCCATTTCCCGAGGCCCGAGGCGGTTGCGTCGCTGCCCTGGCGGCTTTTTGTCGATACGAGGCGGTCGGCTCCGGACGACATTTTTCCAAGCGGTGAGGGACCGCTCGCCGACTGTTCGCAGCCGTTGGAATTGAGCGAGCGGTCGCTGGTCTGTTTCGTGGCCGAAGCGGAGCCCGGCCAGTGTCGCAAAAGAATTGCATCTGAGGAGGCGTCAGCGGTATGATGCCGAAGAGAGTTTTCCCCAACCACATTGGCAGGAGATGTGCGATGCGCGATTCGATATCCCGTGACCGGAGCCCTCTGTGGGGCGGAACGGCTGGCTGTCTTGGCGTGTTCGTCGGCCTCGGCCTGCTTTCGGCCGGTGTCTTGGGATGCAGTCCGGCGGCTGCCCCTGTGGTTGTTGCCAAGCCGGCAGCCGCACACGACGACCACGACCACGACCACGACGACCACGGCAAGCACGATGACCACGACAAACATCACGACCACGACAAGCACGACGACCACGACGACCACGACGACCACGACCATGTCCATCCGACAACGCTCGCGGCGGGCGTGGCGGAGTTGGAAACCACATGGGGCCATGTGAAGGCCGCCCTCAAGGCGGGCGATCGCGACACGGCCGACGACAAGGTGCACGCGGTCGGCCACCTGCTCGAGGATTTCGAGAGCCTGCTGGCCAAGGAGAAGGCCGAAGCACAGGAAGCGGGCAAGAAAGCGACACAGGAGGTCTTCGAGTGCTTTGATACCCTCGATGTCGCCCTGCATGGCGACGAGGCTGAGTTGAAGAAGATCGACGTCGAGGTGTTGGGGGGGCGGCTCGAGGCCGCTCTCAAGACCCTCAAGAACCTTGCCGAGGGTAACGCGAAGTAGTCCGCACACCGCGGGCGGAGGCGTTTGGGAACACCATCAGGGAGGATGCTCATGCTGACGATTCAGGCGATTCATGGCAGACGGCCAGGCGGAATGATCACGGGAAGCGCGGTGGTCATGGCGTTGCTGCCGCTGTGCATGGCGGTGGCATTGGAGATCGATCCGGCGGCCGTCCGCGGGCAGGTGGTGCTGCCTGCCGAACCGGTGGGAGCGGTCACTCCCGCTGCGGCCAAGGAAAAGCTCACGAAGGATCCGCAGCCGATTGTGATTGCCGGCCGCATCGGGGCCCGGGGCGGAATGGAGCCGTTTCTGGAAAACAAGGCATCCTTCGTGCTCGTTGAGATTCCGGCGGACGACCACGCCAAGAAGCCGGGCCACGACGATGACAACTGCCCGTTTTGCAAGAAGCGTCAGGCAAACTCGCCCATGACGGCCGTCCAGTTTCTCGGTGCCGACGGCAAGGTGATCCCGGTCGACGCCCGCAAACTGTTCGGCATCCAGAAGGGAGCCGAAGTCGTGGTCCGCGGTCAGGGGGTCTTTGATCCCAAGTTGGCGATCCCGGTGATCCAACTCACGGCCGACGGGATGTACGTCCGCCCGCGGGCGAAATAAATCCACGCATGCGAGCTTCTGGAATGTCAGCTTCCGGAATGTCAGCTTCTGGCATCTCGAATGCCCTGCACTCGGCCGGCAAGACGGCATTCAAGGAGTGGGCCGTCATCTGCCGTGCGCTCGTGCAGGGCCGTCAACGGTTGATCCTGCGGAAAGGCGGGATCGTGGAGCCGGGCGGCCAGTTTCAAGTAGCGCATCGGGAGTTTCTGCTGATGCCGACGTTTCTGCACCAGTCGGCCGAGAGCCTCGTGCCGGAGGCCCGCGACCTGCTTCTCGATATCGACGCCGATCGGCCGCCGGAGGGCACGGTGGTCTTCCAGCATTGGGCCCGCGTGCTCGAAGAAGTGCGGATCGAGTCGGCCGAATCGCTGGCCCGATTCCGAGGGCAGCATGTCTGGGCCGACCACGTGGTCGCGGAGCGGTTTCACCGCTGGAGGGACGAACTGCACGTGCTCACCGTGGAGGTGGCTGCCCTGCCGGAGCCGCTCGTGGTGCCCTGGCAAGACTCGTTCGGTGGCTGCAAGTCGTGGGTGGAACTTGCCCCGACGGTCTCGGAGCGTTGACCGATCCCGCAGGCCGCTACGGTTCGCTTTCCGTTCCCGCAACGAACGGCTTGAGGATCGTGGCGGTCGCGCCGTTCCATTTCCAGAGATGGGTGGAGCGTCGCTCCCGACCCGCTCCGACCGTGCCGGTCCGGTGCAGCCAGTAGGACTCCCCTGCTTGGATTGGCCACTGGGCGAGCTTGGGCCACCAAGGCTGCGGCACGCGGGTCTTCATCCAGCTCCAGTGGGCGATATGCAGCCGGTAGTCGTCATCGGGATGCCGCATGCAAAAACGTCTGTATTCGAGCTCGGTGACGCAGGCGAACCGCTCCGCCATTTGACGAACGAAGGGATCGTTTCGACCGAAGAAATCGGCTGCAGCGTCACAGCCCGCCGCCGTCGTGGTGAGCACGATGGCGGGCTCCGGATCGATCTCCATTCCGTCGGGCCTGTCGCCCGCCGCCGCAGCCGCGGCGGCCCGTTCGGCCAACAGGGCGGGGAGCTCGGTGTCGAACCAGGCGACCAGACTGGTCGCCAACAAGGCCCGCTCGGCGGCGAACGCGGCGGCAGGCCGCTCATCTCGATCGACGCCCGAGTGGGCGGCGGCGTGTGCCCGCAGCCGTTCGAGCCAGTCTTCGGTTTCATGTGTCATCGGCACTGCATCCCGGGGGCGAACACCAGGCAGCATACGCTGTCGGCCTCCGTGTCCACCCCTCCGGCTGTCGGGCCGGCCGCATACACGGGTATGCTGACGCATCGTGGCCAGCAATCGATCCTGAACCGTGATCTGCAGGTGTTTTCGTGTCGCCCTCCCCTGTCCCCTCCCTCGTGGCCGCCGCAACGCAGGCGGATGATCACCTTGTCATCGTCGTCATGGGCGTCGCCGGCAGCGGCAAGACGGTGGTCGGCCGATTGCTGGCGGCTCGGCTCGGCTGGGAGTTTCTCGATGCCGATGACTTTCACTCGGCTGAAAACGTCGCCCTCATGCGGCAGGGACTCCCGCTCGACGACGAGAAGCGCGGCCCCTGGCTCGATCGGCTCGCACGACTGATCGACGCCGCCATCAGCGATCGCCGTGGCATCGTGCTGGCCTGTTCCGCGCTCAAACGCAGCTACCGCGGCCGACTCGGCGCCGGCAGGCCGCACGTCAGGCTCGTGCATCTCGACGGCACGGAGACCCTGCTCCGCGAACGCCTCGAGCAGCGCACCGGGCATTACATGCCCGCCTCGCTGTTGGCGAGTCAGTGTGCGCTGCTCGAGCGTCCAACGGATGACGAGAGGCCGATCAGGGTCGATATCGCCTCGTCGCCCGAAACCATCGTCCGGGAGATCATGGCAGCGATTGGCTGCTCATGATGCTCGTCAATCGGGTCGCGGTGCGACGGCGATTGCATGGTTTCGTAGTGCAGACTGCTTATTTGCCGAGGAACTGCTGACGCAGCCACTCGTTCTTCCGCTTCTCCATCTCGACGAGCTTGGCGACGGGGCCCTTGCGGGCGGCGGCACCGGTCTGGCTGGCGCGGTTTTGGGCGGCGGAGGCAGTGCTGGCGATGACGAGGCTGGAAACGACGGCGACGACGAGAAGAATCCGACGCATGGCGGGGGCTCCTGCTGGGGGGAAATCGGCGGGGGGGCGTTGTTCGCCGGAGGGCACAGTGCCCTCCGGACACATCCGACGATTCGCTCATCGACGTCGCCGCGATGCCTGCATCAGCGG
>JBIIMX010000315.1:0-4350 GCA_044337765.1 Pirellulales bacterium
CTGGTCGCCCGCGTTCGATGAAGAGCAGATGATCTACGCCGCGGCACTCACGATGCCCGGCGGCCTTGGCTGCACGACGTGGAGTGCCGATGAATACGCGATGCGGTATGGCGACTCGCACCATGAACCGCCCGCTTTTCGGGAGCGATTCGTCGTGTACGAAAAGCTACCGCCAATCGTGCGAGCCATGAAAGGATAAAGGATAGCCCGGCCAATGGCACTTCCGCAACGATTACCGAGCTGATGAGCGGCTCGTGAGCTGCGTGCCCCTGTCTCCCGGCCCGCACCAGGCCTTCCCTGTCGCCTGCCTTCCCCCCTGAAGCAGCGTTTTTCTCGTGTCGGCGCGGAGCCTCTCCGAGTCCGGCGGCCTCGGGGCTTTGTCGTGACCTGGCTGGCGGCAGCGGTCAGAGGCTGTGGATGTCGATTGCGGGCAGCTCGTCTATCCGTCCCTGAAAGACGTCGCGGTCGTCGTGCCGCTGCACGAGCTCACCCCAGTCGGTGGGCGGGCCGCGGGCGGGCGAGATCGGTGGCGGTTGGAGCGGTTCGCCCAGGTGCGTGAGGATCTTTCCATGGCGCAGACCGCCGCGCACCTTGTCGATCACGTGATTCCACCGGTGCCCGTGCGACAGTGGGTGATCTCCGTGCCGAAGCGATTACGGGGTTTTCTCGCCGATCGGCCTGCGGCCGTCGCCGCTCTCACGAGAATCTTCATTGAGGAGATCGAGCGGCTGCTGGGCGCTGCCGCAGGCGTGACGAGTGACGCCTGCGCCCCCGCAGCCAGTTGCCGTGCATCACTTTCTCGATGTCGGCTGGCGGATAGCCCCGCTTCGCAAGCATGTCCTGACGTCCCTTTCACTCATGCCAGCAGGTCGTGTACGACGGTGCCGCTGACGTCGGTAAGCCGGTAGTCGCGGCCGTTGAAGCGGTAGGTCAGCCTTTTGTGGTCAAGTCCGAACAGGTGCAGGATGGTGGCGTGAAGGTCGGGCACTGAGACCGGAGCCTCGACGACCGCGTAGCCAAACTCGTCGGTCGCCCCGTGCGTTGCGCCCCCTTTGATGCCCCCCCCGGCCATCCACATCGTGAATCCCTTTGGATGATGGTCGCGGCCTTTGCCGTTTTCCGCGACCGGCGAGCGGCCAAACTCGCCGCCCCAGATCACGAGCGTCGAGTCGAGCAGGCCCCGCTCGGCCAGATCACTCAGTAGTGCGGCGATCGGTCGGTCGGTCTCGATGCAGCGCTGATCGTGATTTTTTTTGAGATCTTCGTGGGCATCCCAGGCCATGGCAGCTTCGTTGCCTCCGCTGTAGACCTGCACAAACCGCACGCCACGCTCGACGAGCCGTCGGGCGAGGAGGCAATTTCTGCCGAAGTGGGCGGTCTGTTTGTCGTCGAGCCCGTACGACCGCCGCACGTACTCCGGCTCCTCGTCGAGGGCGGTGCACTCGACGGCGCTCGTCTGCATGCGATAGGCCAACTCGTAGGCATTGATGCGGGCCGCCAAGTCGCTCTCCGAAGGATGGGCGGTCGCGAACCGTTCGTTCCACGACTTGAGGAGTCCGAGCCGTGCCCGCTGTCGCTCGTCGCCGACCTCCCGCGGCGGCTTGAGGTAGGCGATCGGTTCACCCGAGCTGCGAAACGGCACGCCCTGGTAGGCAGCGGGCATGAACCCCTGCGACCAGTTGAGGCCGCCGTTTACGGGCGCGCCCTGATGATCGAGGAGCACGACGAAGCCGGGCAGTTCGGCCGACTCCGAGCCGAGGCCGTACGTCAGCCACGAGCCGACGTTCGGCCGGCCGGAGAGGATCGAGCCCGAGTTCATCTGGAAGAGGGCTGGTCCATGGTTGTTGCTCTCGGCGTGCATGGAGCGGATGACGCAGAGCTTGTCGGCGTGGCGGGCGAGGTGCGGGAAGGTTTCCGCGATAGCGATGCCTGAATCGCCGTGCCTCGCGAAGCGGTAGGGGCTGCCCATCGCCACGTTCTTCGTCTTGCTTCCCATGAAGGCATCGGTGTCCTTCCAGACGGGGATCGCGCTGCCGTGCCACTTGGCGAGAGCGGGCTTCTCGTCAAACAGGTCGACGTGGCTGGGCCCCCCGTACATGAACAGGAAGATCGCAGCCCGGGCCCGCGGAGCGAACAGCGGCGACCGTGCCGCCAACGGATTCCCGGAATGCTCGGCTGCCAACAGACCGTCGTCGGCCAGGATCGACTGGAGCGCCAGTCCGCCGAAACCGGCGCCGGCCTGCTGAAGCATGTGTCTGCGGGTCAGCATCGGAGTTACTCCACGTAGACGAATTCGCTCGAATTGAACATGACGTGTGCGAGGTCGGCGAGAGCCGAACGGCGGTCGCCATGCGACTCGCGCGAACGGACGAAGGAAACAGCCTCGTGTAGACGCGACGGATCGGGCGGTCGCCCGAGTGCCAGTTCGAACATCCGCGTGAGGACCCGCGGGAGTTCGTCGCCACGTTCCGCGACGGCGCGTTCGGCAAGGAAGCCCGACTGCTCCTCGATGAAGTCGTCGTTCATGAGCAGCAGCGCCTGCGTCGGCACGACGCTCGTCATGCGGGCGGCGCAGCTGTCAGTCGTCGTCGGTGCGTCGAAGAGTTCCATGATCGGCATGAGCAACTGTCGCTTGACGTAGATGTAGACGCTCCGCCGGAAGTGTTCCTCCCCTTCGCGATCGATCCGGGGCCATTTATTCCGCTGGCTGCCGGTGAGCAGTTCCGCACGGATCCGGGGCTTGATGCCAGGGCCACCGGCCTCGAAGTTCAGCCTGCCGCTCGTGGAGAGCACCGCATCGCGTATGGCTTCGGCCTCGAGACGGCGGACGTTCATCCGCCAGAGCAATTCGTTGGCCGGGTCGATCTGGCGGCCCTCGACCCGGTCGTGCGAGGACTGACGGTACGTGGCCGAGGAGAGAATGAGCCTGTGGAACGGCTTGAGACGGCCGCCATCGGCGATGAGCCGCGATGCGAGCCAGTCGAGCAATTCCGGATGGGAAGGTGCGCCGCCGCTGACGCCGAAATTGCTCGGCGTGGCGACGAGTCCTCGGCCAAAGTGATGCTGCCAGACGCGGTTTGCGAGCACCCGCCACGTGAGCGGATTTTCCGGCGCGGCGATCCAGGCGGCGAGCATGCGGCGTCGCCCCGATGACCTGGCCCCGAGCGCGGGCTGGGGAAACTCGAGCGGCTGGGCCACGAGCACGGCGGGGACAGCGGGGCCGACTTCCTCCCCCCGGTTGCCGGCATTGCCCCGCCGCATGATGAAGGCCGGGGGGACTGCCGCGGTGCGTTCGACAAGAGCCTGGATCGTCACGTCCGGATCGATCGCCACCTTCTTTCCCTCGGCGTCTTCCGTGCCGGGCACGAGGCCGTGCTTCTCCGTACCGTTGAAGATCGCCAGCAGTGAGTAGTAGTCGCGGGAGGTGATCGGCTCCGTCTTGTGATTGTGGCAGCGGGCACAGCCGATGGTGAGGCCGAGAAAGACAGTGCTCACGTTTGAGATCACCGTGTCCAGCTGATCGGCCCGATACTGGGCCAGTGCCTCCGGCGTTCTCCCCATGTTGTCGTCGTTGCTGGGCCCGTTGCGGCAGAACCCGGTCGCTACGAAGGTCTCTTCGTCGGCCCACTCGACCTCGTCGCCGGCGATCTGTTCGGCGACGAATCTCGCAAACGGCTTGTCGGAGTTGAAACTGCGGATCACGTAATCGCGATACTTCCAGGCATGCGGTCGATCGAGATCGTTGTGAAAGCCACTGCTGTCGGCGTACTGCGCCAGATCCAGCCAATGCCGGCCCCACCGCTCCCCATACCGCGGGCTGTCGAGCAGCCGGTCGATGACCCGCTCCCAGGCGTCGGGGGACTCGTCGGCGAGAAACGCCGCGACCTCGTCCGGCGTTGGAGGCAGTCCGATGAGATCGAACGTCACCCGGCGTATCAAGGTGACCCGGTCGGCCTCGACGGAGGGAGTCAGCGGGACGGCGTTCGGGCTCGTGGCAGCCTGCAGTCTCGCGACGATGAACCGGTCGATCTCGTTGCGAATCCAGCGCGGATCGGCCTGCGGCTCGGGCACGACGGCCTTCCGCAACGGCTGAAACGCCCAGTGCGTTGCACCAGACCGGTCGGCGTCCAGGCCGTCGTCGATCCAGGCGAGCACGGCAGCCGCTTCCGCCGGTTGTGGACGCGGATGATCCTCGGGGGGCATGTCACCTGCACGGATCCGGTCGGCGACGTCCCGCCAGCGGGCGACCACCTGCGGGCTCTTGAAATCGTGACCGAGCGAGTCGAGTCGCAGGTCGCCCTCCTGCGTGTCGGGGCCGTGGCAATCGAAGCAGTGCCGCTGGAGCACGTC
>JBIIMX010000316.1:0-4349 GCA_044337765.1 Pirellulales bacterium
TCAGCTACGGCCTCGGCTCCGAGGCCGACGACCTCCCGTCGTTCGTCGTCATGCTCTCGCAGGGCAGCGGCGCTGATTCAAACCAAGGCCTGCTCGAACGGCTCTGGGGCTCGGGCTTCCTGCCTTCGAGCCATCAGGGGGTGAAGCTCCGCAGCGGCGGCGACCCGGTGCTCTATCTCAACGACCCGCCGGGCGTGAGCCGGCAGCTGCGGCGGAGCATGCTCGACGGCCTCGCCGGCCTGCACACGCTCCAGCGCGAACGCAACGGCGATCCGGAGATCGCCTCGCGGGTCGCGCAGTATGAGATGGCGTTTCGGATGCAGGCATCGGTGCCGGAGCTCACCGACCTCTCGGGAGAGTCGGCCGCCACCTTCGAGCACTACGGTCCCGACAGCCGCAAGCCCGGCACCTTCGCCGCCAACTGCCTGCTCGCGCGGCGGCTCGTGGAGCGGGGGGTGCGGTTCGTGCAGCTCTACCACCGCGGCTGGGACCAGCACAACAACCTCATGAGCAACATCCCCAAGCAGTGCCGCGACATCGACCAGCCGCAGGCGGCACTCGTCGAGGACCTCGCGGCCCGCGGCCTGCTCGACGAGACACTCGTCGTCTGGGCGGGTGAATTCGGCCGCACGGTCTACGGCCAGGGCGGCCTCGTGGAAGACTACGGCCGCGACCACCACGGGCGGTGCTTCTCGATCTGGCTGGCGGGCGGCGGCGTGAAGCCGGGGATCGTGCACGGCGCGACCGACGATTACGGCTACAACATCGTGAGGGATCCCGTGCACATCCACGATTTGAACGCGACGCTCTTGCACTGCCTCGGCATCGACCACGAGCGGCTCACCTACCGCTTCCAGGGCCGCGATTACCGGCTCACAGACGTGCACGGCCGGCTCGTGAAGGGCATTCTCGCCTGACGGCTTCCGCCACCAGGCAGAGTCCCCCGGCTTTCGCCGGGGGCTTTTTGTCAATCGGTACACGACGCCCCACGACAAGAAGCACCGGCTGGCAACCCGGGGACTCCGGGACTGAAAACCGATACGCCTACCACGCGGCCTAATGCCCCGCTGCGGGGAGCGGCTTCGCGGCGGCGCGGATCTCGGACGGTGCGGCCCGCGACGGACCGGCATCGCGGATGGCCGAGAGCACCTGCTTTTCGGTGATCAGGTCACGAAGCACGATCGGCTCCGGCGGCCGGTCGCCGGCACGCGCCGCCGGAAAAACAGCGAGCACAGGGATCGACTTGCTCTGCAGACTTTCGAGCATGAGCTTGATTTCGGGCGAACCGTCGGTCCAGTCGGCCAGCAGCGGCACGACCCGGTTCCGCTCGATCTCGGACTTCACCTTCGAAGTCTCGATCGCAGTGGCGAGGTTGTATTTGCAGGTCATGCACCAGTCGGCCGAGAAGTCGACGAGCACCGTCGCTCCCTTTTCCCGCAGATCCGCAAGACGCTCCCGTGAGAAGGGCTCCCACGGGATCACCGAGGTGACCGGGCCGAGGAACATGAATGCCAGACTGCCAACGGTGGCCACGATGCCGCCCGCCTGGAGCCAGCGTGAAAACCCGACGTCACCCGCGTGGGCCTCCTGCGCCCGGCCGATCCACCAGCAGGCTGCCCAGATGCCGATCAGCAGTGCGAAGGTCGGCACGAACCAGTCGTGGTCGAGGAACGTGAATAGGAAGACGACCGTGCCGAGCATCACGAAGCCGAGCACTTCCTTGAGCGTCTCCATCCAAGCGCCAGGCTTCGGCAGGAATTTCACGAGGCTCGGGAACAGCCCGACGAGCAGGTAGGGAAGGGACATGCCGGTGGCGATAGCGGCAAAGACCGCATAGGTCACGCCGGTCGGCTGCGTGAGCGTGAAGCCGAAGACGGGCCCGAGGAAGGGTCCGCTGCAGGGCGTGGCGAGCACGGTGCTGAGCACGCCCTTGAGAAACGCCGCCAGCGGCCCCTCCTGGGCCTGCATCGCCCCGGCCTTCGCGCCGATGAAGCCCGGAATCGGAAGCTCCCAGACTCCAAGGAAGGAGAGCGCGAAGGCGAAAACGATCGCCGCCATGGCGATATTGAAACGCGACGACGTGAACTGCTCACCCCAAGCGAGATTCGAGCCTGCCAGCCCGAGATTCGCCGCCACGCTCGCCGTCGCCAGCAGAAAGAACACGGCATAGAGGCCGGCGCAATACCAGAGGTTGAGCTCGAAGATCTCCTGCCGGGCCCGACCGGATTGCTGGGCGAACGACATGAGTTTGAGCCCGAGCACCGGCAGCACGCAGGGCATCAGGTTGAGGATCAGTCCGCCAACCAGGCCCATCAGGAGCGCCACCGGCAACGAGAGCGGCACGCTGCCCCGCGTGTCGGCGGCCTGCGCGGCTGCGACTGGTGCGGCAACGGCCAAGGGTTGGGCGTCGACCGATGCTCCAACGTCTGGATCACCTGCGGTGGGAGGAACCTGATCGACGCCGGAGCCGGCGGCGGCCGATACAATCGCGGTAGCGGCCTCTCCCGATACGACGGCCGTGAAAGGGATCGTCTCCGGCGGCGTGCAGGCGTTGTCGCGGCAGAGCTGCAGGCTCACGGTACCGCGGACCTCCGCGGCCTTGCCGGCCGGATTCGCCGCGAGCGGTGCCCGCCACGTGACCGTGCCAGCGTGTTCCTCGACCACGAGGCCGTTCCAGCCAGGCACGTCCTTGATCGTCCGCTTGTGGGGCGGCGCATCGGGCCGGAAAGGCCCCGCGAGCTTCAGTGGCGTATCGGCGGCCAGGTTGATTTTGGTGGCCTGCGGCCCGCCCGGCTTCTGCTCCAGCGAATAGAGGTGCCAGCCTTCTTCCAGCGTGGCCGTCACCGCGAGGACGTTGCTTCGCTGGCCATCCTCTGTCTGCGGCCCCGGCTCGATCCGTGCCGTGATCTGGGCTGGGCTGCCCAGGGCCGCAGAAATCGATCCAAGCGGGTCGAAAGGGGCCGTTTCTGCCGCGGCAGCGGGCGACGCCGGCAGAACACCGCACGCCATCGTCGCGAGCAGAATCGCGCCGCGGCAAATTCTGCGCAGCTTCACAGCGGTCGTGGGCGAGAGCGAAATATGCATGCGTTCCATCTGGCGCCGACGGATTCAGATGCCGCCGCGGGGCGGACACAAACCCATCCTTGGTTGTCGGTCTTCCCAGTTTACCCGCTGCAATTTCCGATGGTCAATCGTTAATCCCACCGGCAGACCCGGTGGTCGCAAGGCCGCCGGGCAAATCCGCCACGAGCCTGTCGATGCGGGCCAGCACCCTTCCGGCGTCGGGAAACGCACGCTGCTCCTCGAGCGTCCAGCGAAACCAGTTGTCGAGCCCGCACACCACGCCGGTGCCATGGAGAAAGGGGATCAGCCCGGCCTCCTCGCGCGACAGAGGCCGCACGCGGTCATACGCGGCGATCGCCTCCGGCCAGCGGTCGAGGATCGACCGCCGCTCGCATCCGAAAGGAGCGTCCCAGCTTCCCAGGAGCCGGGCCAGATCGGTGGCGGGTGTGTCGATGCCAGCGGCATGCAGGTCGATGATTCCCCTGACGGAGTCGTTTCGCTCATCCGCAAACAACACATGGTCGGACCAGATGTCGCGGAGCACGGGTTGGAGCACGCAGGGCCCGGGACGGAGAGCGGCAACCCGCACGAGCAGCCTCTCGCCGCCGCATTGATTGAAGATGGCGATCGCCGTCGCGACGCGATCGTGGATCGCCGCGACCGTGTCGTCGGTCAGGAGCGAGCGACCACCTTGCGACCACGCAGCGCGGCGGGACTGCCAGGGCTCGGCCAGCAGCCGTCGAGCCTGTGCGATCCGGCGTTCGATCCCCGGCGAGATGCCTGCGCGGGGCGGATGGTCCGGCAGGCCGGCGGCTGCGATGTGAAGCCGTGCCAGCGTCGTCGTGGCCGCGGCCGCCTGCGCGGGAGTGGGGCAGGGCACAGCCACGCCGGGCATGAAGCGGGCGAGCTCCCAGAGCCTGCCCTCGGCATCACTCACGATCGTGTCGCCGTCGAGGGCCGGCATCACCTCAGCTACCGACGTGCTGCATTCGGCTCGGAGGTGCCTCACGAGCCGATGGACGAAGCGGGCATGATCGACGGATGCCCCCGCATGAAAACTCTTGAGCACAAACCGTCCGGGCCGGTCGGACAGTTCCACCACGAACACCTGCGACCCGCTGAAGCCCGCCGCCCCCAGTGGGGCAATGCTCACCGGCGCGGCGGCCGACCACCGGCGACAGAGGGCGGCGGTCGATGCAGAGGGATACATGGGAAAGGCGAGCCGGGATCGGCGAAGGTGGAGGAGACGAGGAGGATGTCCGACTTGTTGTGCGTGCCATGCCGTC
>JBIIMX010000029.1:0-15965 GCA_044337765.1 Pirellulales bacterium
TGCCACCTCGATTCCGCCCGTGGCGAGCTTGGGGTTGGCAGTGCCCTCCGGCCTCGTGCCTACCGTTCCCTGCACACGGATCACCCACTCCGGCCGCACGGCGCGGGCTGCGGCCAGAACGCCGGCGGGACTTTCGGGCCCGGCCACCACCTGCGTGCGGCCCCAGCGATCGCGCAGGTCGATGAAGATCACGCCTTTGTGGTCGCGGACACGATCAACCCAGCCGCAGAGCGACACGGCTTCTCCGAGGTTGTCGGCTCGCAGCTGGCCGCAGGTGTGACTTCTCAGCACGGGTCATTCCTCTTTTTGATATGGCTTGAAAGGCTTGTTGATATGGGTCGAAAGGATGGAGGCTGGTTTGTCTTCTTCGGACGCCAAGGCCACCGTGGTGAAACGCGTGGCCAAGCAGTGTTGCACAGTCGCGGTCATTGAACCAGCGACACCACGAGCATGACCACGGCCAGCAGGATCGAGATCACGAGTGCCCCGATGGCAACCGGAGCCACGATCGTCAGCGACTGGGCCCCCAGCGAACCGCCGGCGAACATCACCAGCAGCGACAGTACGACGAAGAGCAGGGCCAAGCCGAGTGCCGACCAGGCAAGAACTTTTTGCAGCATCGCGGCGTTACCTCACACCGCCCGTCGCTGCCGCGGATCGGACCGATCGGCCCGAAAGAGGCGCCGCCGCACCATGCCGGTCGTTCGCAAATTCCAAGTGCAGCTGCTGGCCGCCGTCCGTCGCGGTGCCCAGTTCGCGAAACAGCTGGCTCGGCTGGATGTCGCGATTGTGCTGGTACTTGTCGCTGGAGTATTCCGTGATGGCGCCGACGATCTCGTGGAAAAAAATCTGGCAGATCGGCACGCCCGGATAGATCTTTACCGGCTGCACGGCGAACATCTCCAGGGTCCAGTAGCCACAGAAGCCGACATCGCCAAAACCGGCCGTCACGTGCACAAACAAGCCGAGCCGGCCAATCGAACTGCGGCCCTCGATCATCGGCACGTAGTTGTGGGTTTCGGTCCGTTCCACAGTGCGGCCCAGATAGAGCTGGTTGGGCGTGAGCACCAGCCCCTCCTCTGGAATCCGGATCCGTTCCACGCGGTTGCTCTTCCGCATGTCGAGCACCACTTCCTCATAGACGAGCAGTTCGTCGTGGAGGGAGAGGTTGTAGCTGTTGGGATTGAGCCGTTCCTCGTTGAACGGCTCAATCAGGATGTTTGTGCCGATTTGCCGCCTGATCTCGTTGCCGGAAAGGATCATGGATGGTGCCCTTGCAGGAGCAAGCCGAACCGGAGGCAATCAAAACCGCTCACGCAGCACCACGTATGAAAGCCGCCCTGCATGAGCCCGACAGACCACGACGTGCCGCTCAGGACGCGATTGTATGCTCTGCGGGGCAGGGTGCCCATGACCCCCGAACCGGGATTTTTTCAGCCACTGCCGCCGGGATAGGCAGCCTGTTTTTTCCGCTTCACCGCGGCCGGCTGCGCGCCGACGCGCGGACAAAGGCCGGACAGGGGACAGTCGTCGCAGCGTGGCCGTCGGGCGGTGCAGACCGTGCGACCGTGCTCGATGAGGCGGTGACTGAACGCGATCCAGTGCGTCTTCGGGATCGCCGCGATCAAGTCCCGCTCGGCTCGCACCGCGTCGGCATGCCGCGTCAGCCCGAGCCGTCGCGAGATGCGGCCCACGTGCGTGTCGACCACGACACCCGAAGGAACGCCGAACCCGCTGCCGAGAACGACATTGGCGGTTTTACGGCCCACGCCCGGCAACCGCACCAGTTCCGCGAGCGTTTGCGGCACTTCTCCGCCGTGCCGCTCCACGAGCGCCTCGCAGCAGCCGCGGATGTTCTTGGCCTTGGCCCGGAAAAAACCGGTGGAGCGGATCACGGCCTCGACCTCCGCCTGGCCCGCCGCGGCCAAGGCCTCGGCCGTGGGCCAGCGGGCAAACAGATCGCCCGTCACGGAGTTCACGCGTTTATCGGTGCACTGGGCCGAAAGGATCGTGGCGATGAGCAGTTGAAAGGGACTGGCGAAATCGAGCGAACAATCTGCCCGTGGATAGCTCCGGGCGAGCCGCCGTGCCACGGCAGAACCCCGCTCCGGCACCCCCTGCCCCGCCTGTTTTCCAGTCCGCTTGCTACCATTCATGGCGTGATCCGGTCATGCTGGAGTCTGGTCATGATGCAATCCGGTCAGAATGCGACCCCGTCAGACTGCGAGTTGAACCCTGGTCATCCCGGCAAGCCCGGCCCGAGGACACCACGGCATTGTGCTGTGCCGTCCCTCCGGGCCCAATGGTTCTAGGTTTTGGCTGCAGTGTTGCGAGCGTTTCTCCTCTGAATCTCCCACGAACGGTCTCCCATGAACGATCCCGCTTACGATCCCCTCTTCCTCAAGGGAATCGAAAAATTCAACGAATGCGATTACTACGAGAGCCATGAGATCTGGGAGGAGCTCTGGACGGAATACCGTGGCCCGTCGCGGAAGTTTTACCAAGGACTCATCCAGGCTGCCGTAGCCCTCTATCATTTCGGGAATGGCAACATCCGTGGTGCCCGCAAACTGCACACGAGCGTGCATGGGTACCTCGAATCCTATGCCCCGCATCACATGGGACTCGACGTGGCCGGCTTTCTTACGGCGTTTGACACCTGCCTCGCCGAAGTGGCCGCCAGCACCGAAGCATTTCCCTCGATCGAACTCAACCCTGATCTCCTGCCTGAAATTCACCTCGACCCGCCGCCCCCGGCCGAGTGATACGCACCATGTCCGACGAACCTCTGGCTTTCTCCCCCGACCAGTTCTCAGGGCAGGCCCGCGTTTTCCCGCTGCCCAACCTCGTGATGTTTCCACACGTCATGCAGGCGCTCCACATCTTCGAGCCCCGGTACGTGGCGATGTTCGAGGAGGCCATCCACGATGACCGCCTGATCGCGCTTGGGCTCCTGTCGCCCGGCTGGGAACAGCAGTACGAGGATCGCCCTCGACTGCACTCCACCGCCTGCCTCTGCAGGATCGCCACCCATCAGCGGACCCCGCAGGGCACCTACAATGTCCTGCTCCTCGGCGTCCGCCGCCTCCGTCTCATCCACGAACTTCCGGCAACGAAACCATTCCGTGTGGTGGAGTCGGAAATCCTCGAAGACCACGCTCCGGACGACGCCACTGGCGAGGCCGCTGCCAGCCTGCAACAGCAACTGCTCTCCGCGTTCAAGCGGTCGATGCCGAAGATCCCGCAGGCCTACGAGCAACTCGACCAGTTGCTCGGCAGCCAGATCACGGTCGGCATGCTCAGCGACATTGTTTCCTACACGCTCGACCTTGATCTCGAGGTCAAGCTGCGACTTCTGGCGGAATGCGATGTCTTCCGCCGAGTCCGACTGCTCATGGAAGCCATCGAAACCCGCGGTTCGGCCGCCGCGGGCAGGACCTTCCCGCCCGACTTCAGTGTGAATTAGGATTTGGTAGGCTGCGAGGATGAAGACCGGATCCCCCTCCTGCGAAGCCGACGCACCGTTCCCGGACGGCCGTTCCGACACCCCTCCGCCCGGTAGCCCGGCCGTCGATCATGCGCGGATCGAACGGGCGGTGCGGGAGATCCTGTTCGCGGTGGGTGAAAACCCCGACCGCGAGGGCCTCCTGGAGACGCCGGCCCGCGTGGCCCGCATGTATGCCGAAATGTTCAGCGGCCTGCACGCCGACCCGAAGGTGCATCTCCGCAAGGCATTCACGGAAAAATACGACGAGATCGTGCTCGTCCGCGACATCGCCTTCAACAGTGTCTGCGAGCACCATCTGCTGCCCTTCATGGGCCACGCCCATATCGGCTACCTGCCGAACGGCCGCGTGCTGGGCCTCAGCAAGCTGGCCCGCGTTGTCGAGGCCCTGTCGCACCGCCCGCAGGTGCAGGAGCGGATGACCGAGCAGATCGCCGACCTGCTCGTTCACGATCTGGGCGCCAAAGGGGTGGCCGTTGTCGTCGAGGCGTCGCACACCTGCATGACGATCCGCGGCGTGCGGAAGCCTGGCAGCGTCTGCGTCACGTCTGCGATGAAGGGCCTGTTCAGGTCGAACATTTCCAGCCGGGCCGAGGTGATGTCTCTGATCTATGGGAACGGCAGCCGTGCATCATGACAGGTGGCCAACCGTCATGACCCGCTTTGCTTCGGCCGCGGAGTCACCCGCATGAGGTTGCTCATCGATTTTCTCTGCCGCTTTGGCTGGGGGCTTTCGGTCTCGCTGGTGCTCACGCCCTCGGCGCTCGTGCCCGGGGGCTTCTTCCGGGTGAACATGCTGGTCGTGCTCGGACTGGCAACCTTTGCTGCGCTCCTCTGCGGACAGTCGCTCCCCGCCTTCGTCTGGCTGCTGCCAGCGGCGGGGGCCGTCACGGCCTGGATGGCGAGCATCGCCTGGTTTGCCGAACGGTCTCGGCCGGGGACCGTCCTCTGCGGCATCACCGCCGGGCTGCTCGCCGCAGCGACGGCGGTGCTGCAGTTCGCACCGGGCGGAATCGCCGCTCAAGACTCGATGCATGTCGCGGCTGGCGTGGGCGGCGCACTGCTCTCGGGGCTCGTCACCGGGCTGACCGTGCACGCGATGCTGCTTGGACACTGGTACTTGAACGCCCCCGGCATGCGGGTCGACGTGCTCCGGCGGATGATCGACGTGGCGCTCGCAGCCTGGGCCGTGCAGCTGTTGATGGCCGTCACAGGAGTGATGCAGGCAGGCACGACCGCCACCCACGTCAACGGCGGCCCCACAACCCTTGCTCTCGTCTCGCTGCGGTGGCTCGCCGGGCTCGCCGGTCTGCCAGTGCTGCTCTGGTTGAGCCGAAAAACGCTCGATATTCCCAACACCCAGAGCGCCACGGGTATCCTCTATGTGGCCTGCCTCGCCGCCATCCTCGGCGAACTGACGGCCCAACTCCTGTCCGTGGCTGCGTGATCCCGCCGCCGTCCACCGAAAGCCTTCGATGCGCATCACCTACGCCTGCCCTGCCTGCCAGGCAACCACATCGCTCGATGGCATCGAGACACGCGACGCGCTCGAGTGCTCCGCATGCCGGGCCGTGCTCCCCATTCCACCCGACGCATTCGCCCCCGGTGACGCCGCGACCGGACGTCTTCCCCGCCTGCAGCGGTGTCTGGCGTGTCCCAGCCTCGAGCTCTTCGTCCGCAAGGATTTTCCCCAGCGGCTCGGGCTGGCGATCGTGGTGGCAGGTCTCGCGGCCAGCTGCGTGGCCTGGGCCAACCGCGAGCTGGTGATCACGTTCGGCATCCTCTTCGGCACCGCGCTGCTCGACGTCGTGCTCTTTCTGTTCATGCCCAACTGCCTCAGCTGCTATCGCTGCGGTGCCCGGTACAACGGCGACGGAGTCGCGGGCGAGTCCGGCGACCCCGCAGTCGGCGGCCCCACGGCCGGCGGACACCGGTTCGGCGCATTCGACCTTCAAACGCACGAGAAGCATCGGCAGCTCGCGGCCCGCAAGCAACGGCTCAGGTCCGATCCGACGCACCCGTGAGGTGAGCGATGGATCGCGAACAGCAGCGGGACAGGATCGTGGAAGACCTCCGCGGCATCGTGAGTGGCGAGGTGCTCTGCGACGCCGCCAGCCTCAGTCTCTATGCCACCGACGCGAGTTTGAGCGAGGTCTGGCCCCTGGCCGTCGTCCGGCCGCGGACGACCGACGACGTCGCGGCCACGGTCCGCTGGGCCGCCGAGCGCCAAATCTCGCTGCATCCCCGCGGTGCCGGTTCGAGTCTGGCAGGCGGCTCGCTCGGCCCGGGCGTTGTCATCGACTGCGGCCGCTTCCTGCGCCGCATCATCCGCACCGACGGCGACGAGGTGCGGGTGCAGGCGGGTGTGGTCGCTGCGCAACTCGAGGAACACCTCGGACGCCGCGTGCGATCGCTGGGCATCGATCCGACGAACAGCTGGGTGACCACCGTCGCCGGTATGATCGGAAGAAACTCATCCGGCAGCCGCTTTCCCCGCCACGGCGCGATGAGCGGACGGTTGGTTTCGGCACGGGTCGTGCTCGCCGACGGCACGATCACCGAATTCACCCCCACGTCTCCCGCGTCGCCAGACCCGAGCCCCGCAAGCGATGCTGCCGGCGTGCCGGAGAGGCTCCGGCAGCTGGCGTCTGGCCTGGCCGACATCCTCGTTTCATCGCGAGCGCTGATCGCAGCCGCCCAGCCGGCCGCCCGCGCCACGCACGGCGGCTACCAACTCCACGATCTCCTTCGGACCCTCGACCGAGACGGTCTCGTCGACCTGCCCAGGCTTCTCTGCGGCGCCGAGGGCACGCTCGGGATCGTCACGGAGGCCACGCTGCGCACGGTGCCGGTCGAGGAAGGAACAGCCGTCGGCCTGTTCCTCTTCGAATCGCTCGACCACGCGGCACAAGCGGCGATCGCGCTGCGACAGTTCTCCCCCGATGCCTGCGACCTCTTCGACAAGCGGCATCTGACACTTGCACGCAGCGCAAAGCCGGCCTTCGAACAGCTCATTCCGCCGGTCGCGGACGCCGCGCTCCTGGTGGAGTTTTCAGGTGCCGACGAGCAGGCCGCCGCCGGCCGATTCGACGACGCCGCCCGGCGGCTGCTCGGCCCGCGAACGCTCTGCATCGACGTCCGCAGGGCGGAGAACGCCGCCGAAAAGGCGGCGCTCTGGGAACTCTCCCGAAGCGTTGTGGCCACGCTGCACGGGGTACGTGGCACCGTGCGACCGGTGCCATTCGTCGAAGACGTGGTGGTGCCTCCCGAAGCGGTGCCCGATTTTCTCCGGCGGCTGCAGGAGGTGCTCAAGCAGTGCGAAGTCACGGCCATGCTCTTCGCGCATGCCACCCACGGGCAGTTGCATGTCAGGCCCTACGCCGACCCGCGCGATCCGCCGGAGCAGGCGAAGCTGGAGCGATTGGCGAACGCCATGTACGCAGAGGTGGTCGCCGTCGGCGGCACGATCGGTGGCGAGCAGGGGCTCGGCCTCTCACGAACCGCCCTCTTCGCAACCCACTTCCCGGCACTGGCCGACGTGTTCGCGGCCGTGCAAAGGCTGTTCGATCCGTTCCGCCTGCTGAATCCCGGCATGCTCGCAGGCCCGCACCCGGTCCAACACTGGCGGCAGCCGCTCGTATCGCAGCCGCAGCCAAAACTTCCCGTGCTGACGTGGACGACCGAGCAACTGGCCGACGAGGTCGATGCATGCAACGGCTGCGGTGCCTGCCGAAGCCAATCGCCCACGATGCGGATGTGCCCGATGTATCGAGAGAATCCGGCGGAGGAGGCGTCGCCCCGTGCCAAGGCCAACGTCATGGCCGCATTGCTCTCCGCCAGGCTCGACCCGAATTCGATCGGCACCGACTCCGTTCGGGCCATCGCCGACACCTGTTTCAACTGCCACCAATGCCGAACCGACTGCCCCGCAGGTGTCGATGTCCCGGCCATCGTCACGGAGCTCAAAGCGGCCCACGTCGATCTCAACAGCCTCGATCTGCATTCGTGGCTGCTCTCGCGGGTCGACACGCTCAGCGGCATCGGCGGCGCCGTCAGTCCGTTGGGCAACTGGGCGATCGCCAACCCGCAGGCGCGGTGGATCATCGAGAAAGTGCTGGGCATCGCGAGGGGACGGAAGCTGCCTCCATTCACCGGGCAGCAGGTGATCCGCTGGGCGGCCCGCCGTGGCCTGACACGGCCGTCGCGGCGCAGCGGCCCGCGGGTGCTCTACTTTCTCGACACCTTCGCCCGCCGGCACGATCCGCTCCTGGTCAAGGCGTTCGTGGCGGTGCTCGAGCACAACGGGATCGGCGTGTTCATCGATCCCCGACAGGTCTCGGCCGGAATGCCGCTGGTGACGGCCGGGGATGTCGACGCGGCGCGGCAGCTCGCCCGCAAGAACCTCCGAGTGCTGGCCGAGGCGGTGCGGCTTGGCTACCGGATCGTCGCGACTGAACCGTCGGCCGTCACCTGCATCGTGCACGACTATCCGCTCCTGCTGGAAGACCCGGAGATGGAACGCGTGGTATCGGCCACCACCGATGCGGCGACGTTCCTCTGGGACTTACACCGCGACGGCCGCCTGCGTCTCGACTTCCAGCGGCTGATGCCGTCGTCTGACGACCTGGGGCAGATGACGCCCTCCCGCATTCTCTACCACGCCCCCTGCCACGCCCGGATCGGCCGGGACAAGAGCCCCGCCGAACACCTGCTGCGGCTCGTACCCGGCCTTCCGCTCGACACGACCGATCGTGGCTGTTCCGGGATGGCCGGCACCTTCGGCCTCTCCCGCCGCGACTATCGCACCAGTCTGCGGGTGGGCCTGGGACTCGTGTCAGCCATGCGGAGCGGCGGCATCGCGGCGGGCGCTACCGAGTGCAGCGGCTGCCGTATACAAATGGAACAGGGCACATCCAAGCCCACCGTCCATCCGGTGAAGCTGCTCGCAAAGTCGTATGGACTCCTGAGTGGCCCAGGCCCCGATGGGCTCGACACCCTGCTCACCGGCACGAGCGGGGCACTCACCACGAGCTGACGCATGCACGCCCCACGCCCCACGATGCACCGGCCCGCCGCTCCGCACACGCTCCGTGTCAGCCTGTTCGCCGGCATGGCAGCGGCGGTTGGCTGCCGCTCGGTGGAGATTGCATGGGAGGCAGGCACTGCCGCGGCGCTCCGCGACCGGCTGGCCGCCGAGTTTCCGGAGCTCGCGTTGCTGCTCACCCGCAGCGTCGTTGCGGTCGGCGATGCCTATGTCGCCGACGACGCACAGGTCCCGTCTGGCAGCCACGTGGCAATCATTCCCCCGGTGAGCGGAGGATGACATGACCGTCCCGGGCGCGAAAACCCAAGCTGCAACCACATCCGCCTCGGCAGCCGCAGCGGCACTGCTGGTCTGGGAGCCGATCGATACGGCGAGTCTGCTCGAGTCGGTGGCGAACGACGCGGCCGGCGCGAACGTGCTGTTCACCGGCACGACCCGCGGCGTGACGGCCGGCGTGCTCACGCGGGGGCTCGCGTACGAGGCCCACGAACCGCTTGCCTGCGCCGTGCTGAAGCGGCTGCGGGACGAGGCGATCGCAAAGTTCACCCTGATCGGCTGTGCCATCGTCCACCGACTCGGGGAGGTCGCGGTCGGGGAAACGAGCGTGGCCATCGCCACGAGCGCGCCGCACCGTCGCGAAGCCTTTGCCGCGGCGGAATGGCTGATGGAACGGATCAAGCGTGAGGCGCCGATCTGGAAGTGCGAGGAGGATGCCGACGGTGGCCGCACCTGGCTCCATCCCGACAGCGGGGTTGCCCCGAAACCCGGGCCAGCACTCGTCGACGCCTTCGGCCGCGTCCATACCGACCTGCGGATCAGCGTCACCGACCGCTGCAACCTCCGCTGCACCTATTGCATGCCGCTCGATGTGGCCTTCAAGCCGCGTGAAGAACTGCTCAGCTATGAGGAAATAGCGCGGGTGGCCGCCGTGGCGGCCACCCTTGGCATCCGCACAATCCGCATCACCGGGGGCGAGCCGCTCGTGCGTCGAGACGTCGCCGAACTCGTGCGACGACTCGTCGGCATTCGGGGCATCGAGGAGGTGTCGCTCACGACCAATGGCCTCCTGCTGGAGGAGCAGGCCGCCGACCTCCGCCGTGCCGGACTGCATCGCCTCAACGTCAGCCTCGATTCGCTCAGCGAAGAGGTCTTCGAACGGATCGCCCGGCGGCAGGGCCTTGATCGCGTACTCGCCGGCCTGGCGGCCGCCAAGGCGGTCGGCTTCCGTTCGATCCGCATCAATGCCGTCTCGATCCGGGGGCTTACCGAAGGGGAGATCGTGCCGCTGGCACGCTTCTGCCGCCGCGAGGGTTTCCACCTGCGATTCATCGAATTCATGCCGCTCGACGGTGAGTCATTCTGGTCCGACGGTCAGGTCCTCTCCGGCCGCGAGGTCCGGGAGATCCTCGCGCAGCACTTCGGGCCGCTCGTGCCCACCGCCCGCGTCGACGCCAGCCAGCCGGCCATCGACTATGCGTATGCCGATGCCGACGCGGCGGATGCGGGCGGGCCATCCGGGCAAGCCGCCGGCGTCGGCTTCATCGATCCTGTGACGCAGCCCTTTTGCGACCGCTGCGACCGGCTTCGGCTCACGGCCGACGGCCAGTTTCACAACTGCCTCTTCTCCACCACCGAGTGGGACGCCCGGCAGGTGCTCCGCACGAGCGGCTCCGATGCAGAGATCGCCCATCTGCTGCAAGACTGCGTGCGTGCCAAGCGGGCCGCCCATGGCATCGGCACGCCGACGTTCGAGCGGCCGGCCCGCGCCATGTATCAGATCGGAGGATGAGCGTGGCAGAGACCGGGCCGGTTCGCCGCTATCTCGACAACGCGGCCACCTCGTGGCCCAAGCCACCGGAGGTGTTCGCCGCGTGGGAACATGCCGGCCGGGTGATCGGCGCCGCCGCCGGCCGTGGCACCTACCGCGAGGCCATGGAGGCGGACGCCATCCGCTCACGCTGCCGAGCCGCCGTGGCCCGCATGCTCGGCGACGTCGATCCGGAGCGGGTGGCCTTCACCGCGGGGGCGACGCTCGGACTCAACATGGCGATCCACGGTCTGCTCGACTCCGGAGACCATGCCATCGCCACCGCCGCCGATCACAACGCGACGCTGCGTCCCCTGCGGCTGCTGGCAGACCGTGGCGTGATCGAACTCACGATCGTGCCCTGCGACGGCGCGGGGCGGATCGACCCCGAGGCGGTTGCGCGAGCCTGGCGGCCGGCCACGCGGCTGGTGACCTGCTCGCATGCTTCCAATGTGACTGGAGCCGTGCAGGATGCCCGCGCGATCGGCCGCATCGCACACGACCGCGGCGGCCTGTTCCTGCTCGACGCCGCCCAGTCGCTCGGCCAGATCGCCGTTACAGCCGACGGCTGCGACGCCGACGTCATCGTCGCCCCATCGCACAAATGGCTGCTCGGGCCGGCTGGTACTGGCATCCTCTGGGTACGGCCGGGTGTCGACCTCGATCCGCTCGTGCAGGGAGGCACGGGATCGGCGAGCGACAGCCTCGTCATGCCCGACCGTTTCACCGATCGCATGGAGGCGGGCACGCCCGACCTGCCCTCGATCGCCGGATTGCTGGCGGCGACCGAGTGGATCACCTCGCAGTCGATCGACGCGATCGGCCGCCGTTGCCGCAGGCTGGCCGCCGCCGCTGCCGGAAGGCTCGAGGACATCGCCGGCGTGCATGTCATCGGCCCACTCGCGGCGCCGTCCCCGGCACGCGATGGCGAGTCGACCGCGGGAATTGTGAGTTTCCGCGTTGAGGGCTATGATCCCGCCGAAGTGGCCGTGCTGCTCGAACAGATGGAGGGCGTGCAGGTCCGGTCTGGTTTCCACTGTGCCGCCTGCATCCATGCCCATCTGGGCACTTCAGAAGGTGGCACAGTCAGGGCCAGTTTTGGTCCGTTCAACACCGGCGACGACGTCGACGCGATCGTGACAGCCGTGCAGAAACTCCGGTGACACTCGCTCAGGTACAGATCATGGCTGGAATTCGAAAAGATGTCTGGTATGCCGGTGGCTTGCGGTTTCAGTGCACGCAGTGCGGAGACTGCTGTTCGGGAGCCGAGGGCTATGTCTGGGTCAACCAGGAGGAGATCGACGCCATGGCCTCCCGACTCGGCATGACGCCCGACTCGTTTGAGGCGAAGCATGTGAAGCGGGTGGGCGTCCGCCGCTCGCTCAAGGAGCGTCCGGGCGGAGACTGCGTGCTGCTCGACGAGAAGACCCGCAAGTGCACGGCCTACGAGGAGAGGCCGCGGCAGTGCAAGACCTGGCCGTTCTGGGATTCCAACATCCGCACGCCTGACGCGTGGGCGGAAGCCGCCGAGGCCTGCCCCGGCTGCAACAAGGGCAGCCTCGTGCCGCTCGAAACGATCGTCGAACAGGCTTCAAAAATAAAGATCTGACCGCTTACAACACGCCACCATGCGTGCGGTAGAGCGACATGTGCGACGGCTGATCGAGGAACCAGATGCGTTCCCATTCGTCGGTGATCTGCCGCAAATCTTCAGATGTGTAGATGAGTTGCTCGGCACGTCGAACCGGATCGCCCGAATACATCGGGATGAGACAGCCGGTGCTGGTTGCCAACGCGACGGCACCACAGAGCATCCACGCCGCTCTCATGATCGTGCCGTGATTCGTGTCGTGGGCCTTCATGACCTGCGTCTCCCTCAGCCAATTCAAGATCCGAGCCGGGATGCCGCTCGCGCCGCGGTCTGCGGCCGACGCTGCCAAGTCCCGAAGCCATCCCGCCGGAAGTCCGCCATCGCGGAGATGCCCGGACTCGCTAAGGATGTAGCCGACGGCAATCCATTGCCGCGACGTTGATTTTCACTGCGAGCAGCAGGCGACCGGGCCAAATCGCCCAGCCTGCCCCCTACTCCTGTCCTGCCGGGGCTTCCGGCTCGGCGTCCGCCGGCCCTGGCGGTTCGGCTGCCGGAGAGGCGGCCTCGTCCCGGTCGAGCTGCCGCACGCGGGCCTCCATCTCCTTGCCCGGCTTGAAGGTCACCACGCGTTTGGCCTGAACGGGCACCCGCTCTCCCGTGCGAGGGTTGCGGGCCATCCTGGCATCGCGTCTTTTGATCTGAAAAACGCCGAAATTCCGCAGCTCGATCCGCCCCTCCCGCACCAGGGCGTCTATCAGTGCGTCGAACGTCTTCTGCACCAACTCCTTGGTGCGGAGTTGCGGAAGCTCGATCTGCTCGGCGATCGTTTTGACAATGTCTTTCTTGGTCACGATCTCGACGCTCCGCACGGAAGGTGCGACTCGCCGGAAGTCTAAGGCTGGTAAGTACTAGTGTCAACGATCCACCTTGCCGGTCAGCCCGACGGTTCAGGACTCTTCCGTGTGGAGTATCGGCGTTACATTCGGAATACTTGACAGAATCGGAACATTTTTCGGGACGCCGCCTGCGGCGATTCCACGCCAAGCGGCAAAGACAGACACGATCTTGGGGAGTGCGGAAAACCCACTACACTCGACGGTCCGCGGCTCCCATCTGACACGGGACACTGCCTCGGCTTCCAAGTCTCACGATCTCCCCCCGCTTCCTCTTCCGCCCCAGCCTTCCGACATGCCCTCATCCGAGTCCGCCGGGACCACGCCGACCATGGTGACGCCACAGCCGGCCACAGCAGTGGCAGGAATCGAGCCCGTGAGTCTGGCCGTCCGTCTGGGACGCCTTCACCTGCCCAATCCGATCATGGTCGCCTCAGGCACGTTCGGCTACGGCCGGGAGATGACCGGCTTCATCGACCTTTCGAGACTCGGTGCGATCGTGCCGAAGACAATCACTCCCCTGCCCCGTCAGGGCAATGTGCCGTGGCGGACGGTTGAAACGGCGGCCGGTCTGCTCAATTCAATCGGCCTCGACAACGATGGGGTGGACTCCTTCCTGGCCCACCAACTGCCGTTCCTCGTGCGGTGTGGAGCCCCGGTGATCGTGAGCATCGCAGGTGGATCACGGGCCGATTTCGTGGCGCTGGCCGCGCGGCTGGACGGTGTGCCGGGCATCGCGGCCCTCGAGCTCAATATTTCCTGCCCGAACGTGAGCCACGGGATCGACATGGGCACAGACCCCGTGGCCTGCCGCGGTGTGGTGGAAGGCGTGCGCGGCGCGACCGCGCTGCCGGTCCTTGCCAAGCTCACTCCCAACGTGACGAGCATCGTGGAGATTGCACGAGCGGCCCGGGATGGGGGTGCCGATGCCGTCACGCTCATCAACACCTGCCAGGGCATGGCCGTCGACTGGCGTCGCAAACGGCCGATGCTCGGCAACGTCATCGGCGGCCTGAGCGGGCCGGCGATCAAGCCGATCGCACTCCGTTGCGTGCATCAGGTGCGGCAGGCCGTCGACATTCCCATTGTGGGCGTCGGCGGCATCATGACGCTCGACGACTGCATGGAATTCTTCGTCACCGGAGCCACCGCCGTGCAGATCGGCACCGCCAACTTCGCCGAACCCGTCGCGTCGGCCAGGCTGCTCGCCAGCCTGCCCGCGGCGCTTGCCGAAGTCGGCGCCAAGGCCATGGGAGACGTGATCGGCACGCTCGCCCTGCCGCCACGTGACGCATGCCCGCCGACGGCCGCCCCTCCCTCTGAAAGCCCGCCCCATGCCAGTTGAAGGCACCTCCACGCCAGCCGCCCATTCCCCGGTTCCTGCCCGCGTCCTGTCGGGGATCCAGCCGACAGGCCGCTTTCACTGGGGCAACTACTTCGGCGCGATCCGGCAGTACATCGATCTCCAGCCGTCTCATCGCCATGCCGGTGACCAACCGCCCGATGCCGAGGCCTACTACTTCATCGCCGACCTGCATGCGCTCACCACCGTCCGCGAACCGGATCGGCTGCGGTCGCTCGTGCACGACGCAGCGGTCGACCTCGTGTCGCTGGGACTCGATCCGGACCGCGCCACCCTTTTCGTGCAGTCGGACGTGCCGGAAGTGACGGAACTCACCTGGCTGCTCATGACGGTGACACCGATGGGCCTGCTCGAGCGTTGCCACGCCTACAAGGACAAAAAGACCCGCGGCCTTCCGGCCGATGCAGGCCTGTTCACCTACCCGGTGCTGATGAGTGCCGACATCCTGGCCTACGACGCCACGGTCGTGCCCGTCGGCGAGGATCAGGTGCAGCACATCGAGGTCTGCCGCGACCTCGCCGGCACATTCAATCACCTTTACGGCGACGTGTTCACCCTGCCGAAGCCGAGGCTGGTGGAAGGGGGCGGCCGCGTTCCCGGCACCGACGGCCAGAAGATGAGCAAGAGCTACGACAACACGCTCGAGGTGTTCGACGATCCAGCGGCGCAGAAGAAAAAGATCATGCGGATCACCACCGACTCCCGCCCCATGGAGGAGCCCAAGAATCCTGAAGACGACCATCTCTTCGCGCTCTATGCGCTCCTGGCCCCGGAGGCCGACCGTCTGAAGATGGCCGATCTCTACCGCCGCGGCGGCTTTGGCTACGGCGAGGTAAAGAAGGCGCTCGCCGAGGCCGCTGCCCAGTTTTTCGCGGAAGCGCGGGCGCGGCGGGCGGCGCTCGAGGCGGATCCGGAGCGGATCGAGGCGATTCTCACCGCCGGTGCCGAGCGGGCACGGGCCAAGGCGCGGGCCGTCCTCGACCGAGCTCGTCGGGCCTGCGGCCTGGCACGTGGCAAGGCCGGCAAGCCCTCCCTGGCCGTGAAGCAGTCCGGGAAAGGGCCTCGCGCATGAACGTCCTCGGCGTCGGCACCGACATCACCGAATGCCTGCGGATCGCGCAGATGATCGAACGCCACGGCGAGCTGTTCGTCGGCCGGGTCTACACACCGCTGGAAATCGAGTACTGCCGCAGTCGCCGCATGGCCACACAGCACTTCGCGGGCCGCTGGGCTGCCAAGGAGGCAGTGCTCAAGGCCCTGGGCACCGGCTGGCGCCGGGGTATCAGTTGGCGTGACATCGAGGTCAGGAATGGTCCCGGTGGTCGACCGCAGGCGTTTCTCAAGGGTGGCACGCAGGAGATCGCCGACAAGATGGGGATCCACTGCATCCTTGTGAGCATCTCCCACTGCCGCTCGCATGCCACGGCCTTTGCAATTGCCCTCGACGAGACCCCCAGCACGTTCACGGGCGATCCCCCGTGGCTCTGACGCCCCGTGGCGACGAGATTGCATCTTGTCGATGCCCCTTCCCTCCACCGTGGCGACGAGATTTCATCTTGTCTTGGCTTGTCTTGGCTTGAGCCTGGAATCCGCAAGTTGAAAACTCGCGGCCACGAGGAGAACGGCTTCGCAGCGGCCCGCCGGTCCGTCAGCCCGCGAACGCCGCCAATTCCGCGATCCCGCCTTCCATCTGAAGCGAGGACAGAGGAGTGCCCTCGGTGACAGGCGTGACGCCGTCCCGCCTCGTCAGCGAAAGCTTTGT
>JBIIMX010000318.1:0-4327 GCA_044337765.1 Pirellulales bacterium
CATTCCCCTCTACGAGGGCGAGTCCGAGTTCGTCGATCAGGTGGTGGCGATGAAGTCGATGGGCTACGCTCTCTGGCAGTTGGAGCCGGGCTTCCTGGACGAACGGCTGGGCCGGCTGCTCCAGGTCGACGGCACGTTCGTGCGTGAAAACCGCTGATCCCCGACCGGGTGGCCACACCAGCGTGCATGGCGCCGACATCGATCGGCGAGAGACGATGAAATTGATGCATCTTCTGAACCCAATCTCCCATTACTGGTTCTGGCGATCCTTTCTCGGGGATCTGCGTTACCTCTCCAAGACTGGTGCGCCGTGCGACGTGATGATCGGCTACACCAAGGGCCGCTTTCTCAATAAACGTGTCGCAAGGCCCTATCTCCAGGCGCAACGCGAATTCCAAAGCCACCTGCCGTCCCTGAGACTCTCGAAGGATTGGTTCTCCGACAAGGCGGCGCAATGGCTGTCGGTGTTCGAAGCGTATGGCCTGACCAGCAGACCGAAGGTGGAGGCACTCGAGATCGGCAGCTGGGAAGGGCTGTCGAGCTTTTTCATCCTGCGTACGCTGCCTGGCGCACACCTCACCTGCGTCGACACCTGGGAGGGCGCCGATGAGCACAAGGCGGGGGTGTCTGCGACGAAGGAGATCCTGAGCAGGATCGAGGAATCCTTCGATGCAAACCTGTCGCCTTACCGCGACCGGCTCACCAAGTACAAGGGCACATCCTTTTCCTATTTCAACGAACATGCCGCGCGGAACATCTTCGACCTGATCTATGTCGACGGCTCCCATCATTGTGACGACGTCATCGTCGATGCCGTCAAATGCTTCGAGATGCTGAAGCCGGGTGGGGTGATGTTTTTCGACGACTATTTCTGGAGACATTATCCGAAAGCCATCGACAACCCGGCCGCCGCGATCAACGCCTTCCTCAGACTCAAGCAGGGCGAGTACAAGATCGTCCGCATCTATTCGCAGGTCGTCATCGAAAAAGTCAGTCACCTTACGAGATGAACGGGCCACCTCCTGTCGCGGCGGGATGCGACTCGAACCGTCGGCCCGGCAGCCCCGCCCGTCAACGACGGGCTGAAAGGCCGTCGAAGAAGGCCTCGACCAGCGGTTGAACCCGCATGCTCCCAGCCGTCGTCAGATGGTGGTGGTCGCTGTAGATCGACACCCCTCCTTGCTCGGCCCGCCAGAGCCCCGCCTCGTCGACGAACACCGACGAGAGATCCAGGACGGCAACGTCGTCGCCGGCCAACTGGTCGAACAGGTCGTTCCATACCCGGTTGATTCGCAGGTATTCGGCGTGCGGGACACCGACTCTGGTCACGTCTTGGCCCAGCCGAACCGCCATGCTCAGCTTCATGGGCGGGTCGTAGGGAAATCTGGCGATGTCGCGAACGATCACGACACGGATGCCCGCATCCGACAATGCCCGAACGGTTTTGCGAAGGGACGAGCCGAAGTCCGGCCGATCGGCATACGAGAGCCAATACGCTGCGATGAACACCACGTCGACCCGCTGAGCGACCGCATGGTCTACCACCGCCCGATTGAACGAAGGCGCCCGCTCGTTCAGGCCAAGCCTCTCCCGCACGAAAAAGTCGAGCAGCGGAGCCGTCGAGGGATTGGTGACCTGAAAGCCCCGGACACCGCGGGTCTTGCATGCCGCGTCCATCCCAGCGATGAGCGACATGGCATGGCTGTCCCCCCATACAAGACAGCTGACCGGACCATCCGCGTCGCCGAACGTGGGCAGTTGCCCCCGCTCGATCGCATCGAGCGTCACCGTCCGCCGATGGGTCGCATGGTCATTCGCAGCAGATGCATACGCGATGGCCTGCGGGCTGAAACGCTGAGGCAGGCCGTGGCTCGCGACGACGGCAATCGCACCGGCCAGCAGGAGCGAAAGCGACACGCCTGCCGCGATCAACATATTCCTGGTCTGCGCCAGCACGTCCTTGCTGCGGAATGGCAGCTCTACATACCTCCATGACAGAAGCGCCAGAACGAAACCGAGAGCCACGGCGAGGCCCCTGACGAGCGTACTCGACGGTTCGTCGCAACGGAGGTACCTCAGGAAGCTCAGGATCGGCCAGTGCCACAGATAGAGCGAATAGGAGATGAGACCGATGAAGACGACCGGCCGCATCTCCAGGCAGCGGCCCACCCAGGTCTTCGTCAGCGAGTTGGCATAGATCACCATGGCCGTCGCCAAGCAGGGCAGGATGGCCGCACGGCCCGGAAAGGGAGTCGCCGAAGTGAACAGCCAGGCCGGCAGCAAAATGCCCGACAGTCCAAGCCCGGCCAACAGATTGGCGGCCCAGGCGCTGCTTCCACGGACCACGGGCACGAAGCAGATCAGGCCGCCAAGCAGAATTTCCCATGCCCGCGTCGGCAGAAGATAGAAAGCCGCCTGCGGATGGGCGTGCACCGCCCAATCACTGGCACCGAGAGAGACAAGGGCGAGCACACCAAGCACAGCCACCATCATCTGCCGGGGTAACCGGCCCAACAGCATCAGCAGGAGCGGATAGCCGACGTAGAACTGCTCTTCGACGGCCAACGACCAGGTATGCAACAGCGGCATGAGTTCGGCGCTGCCATCGAAATACCCGGACTTGCCGAGGAAATGGACGTTGCTCAGGAGCAGCTGCTGGGCAATCGCCGATTGTGCCAGATCCTCGTAGTGATTGGGCAGCATGAACAGGGCCCCGGCAACCAGCGTGGCCACGACCATGACCGCGGCGGCGGGGAGCAGTCGCCGAACACGCCGTATCCAGAACTCACCGAGACTGAATTTCCCGCGACACTGCTCGTCGAGCAGCAGGCCGGTGATGAGAAATCCCGAAATGACGAAAAACACGTCCACCCCGACGAACCCCCCGGGGCATCGAGAGGTCGCGTGGAAGAGCACCACAAGACCGATCGCGACCGCCCGGAGGCCGTCGATATCCGCGCGATAGGTGCGGGCCATCATGGGTTCCATGCCATGGCGACTCACGACTGAATCCGTCGCCGATACGCGGCCGAGCCGAAGCGGACCCTCGCCGGATCGAAGGATGCATCGGGCGACATGTAGGGCCGGTCCCACTGTTTTTCGGGATCGGCCCACACTTCGAAGGCAAAACCGGCGTCGATGCAGGGAATGCCCAGCGGCCGCAACTGAGGAAAGAGCGCCGACTTGCCAACACCACCGCCGAGCAGGCAGAGGTCCGGCTTGTCTCCGAGCCGGGACAGGTCCAGCCTGTCGGCAAACGAACGGCTCGGGGAAATCGTGAGCCAGTCGATTCCTCGCGGATTGGCCGCCTCGATGGACCTTGTGATCGCATCTCGCTTGGGGCCCGCGGCGGAATGAACGATCAACACCCTTCGGCCGCCGACGAGTTCCGGAAACACCGCGCCACGCAACAGGCCGTACACGAAATAAAACGGCGCGTAGTTGTCGAGCGTCAGCGTGACGTCGTGCTGCTGCAGCCATTTTCGCACCGATGGAAAATAGTGCTCCTGGAAGGGCTCGTGTGCGTAACCGAGATGCAGCCCCAGAATCCCGTCTCTGGCTATCTCCAGATAGCGAGCAGAGAGCGTCGGGACGAATGCCTTACGTTCGGCATGGGACATTGCGCCGGACGAGACTCCGGGGGCCGTCTGGGCCCGAAACCCGACGAGCCGCTCCCGGATCATGTGCCGCGTCTGCGAGAGCCGCACCCTCCACCGGCGCATCAAGGGCAGCCGGAGGCTCGGCGGCTGAAAGCCGAACAGCAGCAGAAACTCCCCGTCGCTCATGCGGCAGACCGGCAGATAGGACGTGCCCACGGCGGCCAACACCCGGCCCACGAACCGATCGAACCACACGCCACAGTCCACTTGCTCCGGCGCAAACGCAAAGCACTGGGGGTAACGCTGCTTCTCGAATCCGGGGACGTAGAAGGGCACGCTCGTCGAAAGCACCCTGTAGGCCGGCGGCAGCACGATCTCTTCTCCCGCCCCGGCGGCGGCACTCGCGGGCGTCGAATGGTCACGGAACTTCATGAGCTTCGCAGGGAAATCGTGTGGTCATCCGGGAACTGGAAGTATTCTAGCATCCGCAGATTATCGACATCGTAAGGCATCCAGCCCGATCGCTCGACCATGAAAGTCGTTCAGCTCAACCACTCCGACAGCATCGGCGGCGCAGCCCGCGCAGCCCACCGCATCCATCATGCGGTCCGCGGCGCAGGCGTCGACTCGACGCTGTTGGTGAACCGGGCCGCCCTGACCGACCCGACGGTGTTCGGGCCTGCCACGGCCCAAGGGCGATTGCTGGCGAAGTCGCGGCGCATCCTCGC
>JBIIMX010000030.1:0-15929 GCA_044337765.1 Pirellulales bacterium
GCAGCGGATCCCATTCGACGATCTGGCTGGCAAGGGGGCCGATGGCCGTCTTGGCACGGGCTGGATTACGGGAAAGCACGACGGGATTGTCGAGCAATCGCAGCAGCCGGGGGCCCACAAAACCGGTCGCGCCAGTCACCAATGCCTTCATAAATTTGCCCTCGAGAATGCGGTTCGGTCCGATCCGCAGGCGTAGCGAGCGTTACGTTCGTCGCACCCTGCTGCGGCGGAGGCAGTATAAACAGCAGACTGCATCGCAGGCTTCTGCCAGATTTTCAACATCGTAGACCCCACGCCGTGCCTGCCCATCCGCCCCGCTGGTCGTTTCCCCGGCAATTCCTGCCCAGGGCCAGCCTCCGTCGCGACCTGTGGGTGACCACGGCCGACGCGGCGGCCTTCAGCCTGATGGTCGGCTGCGGCGAGACCTACATCCCGGCCTTTGCGCTGGCGCTTGGGCTCGGGCCCGTGGCCGCAGGCATGATGGCCAGCGTGCCGGTGCTTGTGGGAGCGATTTTTCAGTTGATCACGCCGCTGGCGGTCGCCCGTCTGGGTACGAATCGCGGCTGGTGCATCGTCTGTACGTCGGTGCAGGCGGTGAGCTTCGTGCCTTTTGCCTGGTGGGCGATCCGCGGCCACGCGACGCTCGCGGAGCTGCTCGTAGCGGCCAGCGTCTATTGGTCGGCCGGCATGGCGGGCGCTCCCGCATGGAATACTTGGATGGGGACGCTGATTCCGGAGGGGATGCGGACGGCCTACTTTGCCAACCGCAATCGACTCGGGCAGTTCGGCGTCTTCGTCGGCTTCGTTCTGGGCGGCCTGATACTCCAGTGGGGTGAGGGCAACGGGGTCACGCTCCTGGCCTTCGCCGGTCTCTTCATCGCCGCCGGAATCTGCCGCCTCATCTCCACGATCATGCTGGTCAGCTGTCGGGAGTTTTCCAGGCCGACCGCCGCTGACATCGGCGACGTAGGTGCAACCCACCACGCAGCTGGCTCGCTCGCCGGCTGGGTGAACGACCTTGGCTGCACCGTCCGGCGGATGGCCAACTCGTCGTCCGGGCCACTCGTCACCTATCTCTGCTGCCTCGTCTTCACCGCCCAGTTTTCAGCCCCGTATTTCACCCCGTACATGCTTCGTGAGCGTGGCTTTTCCTACCACGCGTTCATGCTGGTGGTGGCGACGAGCTTTCTCGCCAAGGCTCTTTTCCTGCCGAGTCTTGGCCGACTGGGATCGCGGATCGGCTCACTCGGTCTTTTGTGGGCCGGGGGGCTGTCGGTTATTCCGCTCTCCCTGTTCTGGCTGTTCTCGGCAGATGTGGCCTACCTCGTGGCCGTTCAGGTGCTCGCTGGCGGCTGCTGGGCCTGCTGGGAGCTGGCGGTGGCGTTGCTCTTCTTCGATGCCGTGCCGCATCGTGACCGCACCGGTGTGATCACGGTGTACAACCTCGGCCTTGCGATCGCGACGGTCGCGGGCGCCGCGAGCGGCGGTCTGTTGCTCCGCACGCTCGGGGAAGACAGCCGTGCCTACGTCACGGTTTTTGCCGTCTCGAGCCTGCTGCGGCTGGCAACAGTGCCCTTGCTGCGGCGAGTCCGCATGCCGGCACGGTCAGGGGCGTAGCCAACGAGCTGTCAGCCCGCGGGAAACCGCGACTCGTTGGCGATGCTGTCGAGAAAGGTGCGGGCACGGCCATAGTCACCCGCCGAATAGTTGTTGACGTTTTCCTTGAGGACGTCGATGAACTTCGAGACAGTCCGCTGAATCTGCTGGTGCTGCTCGAACTGCAGGCTACCGCCGGAGGATGCCCTCTCAGCGAAGAGCTTGTTGAGTTCTTCCCGGTAGGGCGCGAACACCGCGGCGGTGAGAACCATCGGGTATTCGATATGGCCGGTGACGGGATCGAGTTGTGTGGAGCCGAGCCGGGGCGGCAGCCCCATCTTTGCGATGCGGATCGCCTGCTCGTGGGTGACCGGTGGGCCATTCTCTGCCGCCGTCGCCTCACGATTGGTCTTCCGCATCTCGAAGTAGGTCTCGGTCCATCGCATGCGGTTCTGCATCTCGAGGGTCTTCGCCTCCTGCCAGTTCTTCGCCGCCTGGGAGTTTTCGAGGTTTTGGTAGCCCTGCGCACGCATCATTTCCGACATGCCGTAGGAGGCCGCCTGGCCGGCCGTTGAGGCATAGCCGCCCCGGTTGAACCCGAAGCCGCCACCCCATTGGGCCGGGCTCACCGCGGGCCAGATCAAGGCCACCATGCCGACGGTCACTGCCGCGGCGAGCGAACGCGAAGGGCGGCTGGGCTTGAGAACGGGAAGCTTGAGAACAGGAAGAATGCTGGCAGGAAGACTGCGGGCATGAGGCATGCGAGTCATGGTCATCCTCGTCGGCTGTCTGAACCAGCGGTGCAACACAGCATCCGCCATCGAAACAATCATATACTGATGTATGGGAAAAACCGGACGGAGTATACTCTTCCCCCGTGGTGGACACGACAGAGGTTTGCCCGTGTTTCCGCGCACGTCGGAGTCTTCATTCAGGGAGTCTGTTGCGATGAGGGACGTGACGTCGATGCAGTGGTTTGGAGTCGTGTTTGGGATCGCCCTCGCGGGCTGCTCGAATGCCGCTCCCCCGCAGCCCAAGCCCGAGCCGCCAAAGGCGGTTATGGTTGCGCCAGTCGCCCCGGCCGAGGTCAAGCCGGCCGCAAAGCCGGCCGCCCCGCCCGCTGCCGCGATTTCGGCGGAACCGACCGCCGAGGCCGAGCGGTCCGCCGCTGCGGTCGCGGCTTCCGAACGGCTTGCTGCACTCCGGCAGACGCTCGCCGCGGCCACCGACGACGCAGCCCGGGTGCAGGCGATCGACGAGATGGCCGAACTCGGCCAGAACGCGAAGGGTGGTCTCGACGACCTTATCAAAGCCACCACCGCCGACGACTACCGCACCCGTTGGCATGCGGCGCGGGCGATCGGCCTGATTGGCGAGGATGCCCTGTCGGCGATGCCGGTGCTGGTGCGGCTTCTGGCTGACACAGATCCCATCGTGGCCACGCAGTCGGCCGCCGCGATCGGCCTCATCCGTGAAGACGACGGCCGCGAGAGCATCCCCCCCGCCGATGAGCAGGTGTATGCCGGCGCATTCGATCCGCTTGTCGCATCGACCACGCATCCCGATCCGCGGGTGCGGCGGGCCGCGGTCCGTTCCCTGCGCCGCCTGACCCGGTCGCCGGAACAGCTCGCCCCGTTGCTCTGCAAGCAGCTTGCCGACGTTGATCCGTCGGTTGTCACGTCGGCGCTCCACACGCTGGCAGACATGGATGACGACGCGGTGCCATTTCTGATGGAGGCACTCGCGCACCCCAAGTCGCGTTACTGGGCGACCATAGCTCTCGGCGAACTTGGCCCGGACGCTGCGCCTGCGGTGGCGAAGCTGACACAACTCGCCGCCGAAGGTGAGATCGAGGAGCGGATCCAGTCGATCCTCGCACTGGCGGCGATCGGTGAGAAGGCGGCGACGGCATCGCCCGTGATGCTGAAGGTGCTCGAGTCCGATGACGAGGTGCTGCGATTTCCCGCAGCCTTCGCCCTGGGTCGCATACGAGCGGTCGAAGCGGATGCCGCGCTCGAAAAGGTCGCTGCGGGCGACGATCAATTCCTCGGAGAAGTGGCCAGCTGGGCCCGAGCGCGGATCAATCCTGACAACAAGCCGCTGGTCGACGAGGCCGTGAAGCGTCTCCGCACGGGCCTGCACAGTGATCGGCCGAACGAACGCAGTGCCGCAGCCTCCGGCCTCTCGGATCTGGCTGAACAATTGGACGAACCTGGCCGCCGGGAGCTGGCAAGCGAGTTTGCCGACTTGTTGTCGGACCCCGTGCAGGACGTGGGCCTGCACGGCGGAGCGGCCCTGATCCGCCTGGGCGCTACGGCCGTGGACACGCTGCGTGGGAGGCTTTCCGACCCGGCTCTGCGGGCGGGAGTGCTCGAAGTGCTGGGGTCCATCGGGCCGGCCTCAAAGCCGGCTCTCGACGACATGATCGCGTTGCTGTCGGATGCTGATCCGGCCATGCGCGGCGACGCGGCCGTCGCCATCGCCGCGATCGGTCCTGATGCGGTCGCAGCCGTTCCTGGCCTGACAAAACTGCTCGCGGACGACGCCGCACCGGCGGCGAAGTATCCCGCGGCCTATGCCCTGGGCAGCATCGGCCCCGCGGCCAAGCCGGCGCTTGAGCAGTTGCGGTCGTTGGCAGCCTCGCCGGACGAGGTGTTGGCGACGGTCGCGCTCTGGGCGACCCTCAAGATCGCGCCCGAAGACAGTTCGCTTTTCGCGCGGGCCGTTCCGGCGTTGCGAAAGGCGGCTCGATCCGAACGGGAGATCGTTCGACTGGAGGCCTCGGTGGCCCTCGGAGAGATCGGTTCGGCCGCCGCGTCCGCGATCCCGATTCTGGAACTCCTTTCGGAGGAAGACCCATCGAAACGGGTGCGGGCAGCTGCCGCCAAGGCCGTTGCAAAGATCAAGGGCGGCTGACGGGCGGTTGACGGGCGGTTGACGGGCGTCTGATGGCCGATAGAGCCCGAGGACCCCACAGGGCCGTCCCCCTCCGCATTGAGTCGAGCGTTCGCCCCCGATTCCGCGCTCAAAGCGAGGCGGCAAGGTGTAACGGCGGCTCTTCCCCTGCCTCCAGCCGCACGCCCCCTCCGGCCGAACTTCTAGCTGGAGCAAGGAGTGCTGGTCGGATGGGGCATACGGCGGGGGCGTCCATGGCAAAGTACGGCCTGTTTCGCAGACTTTGGCTGACCCGGTTCTCCCAGCCGGCACGGGAGCGGCCTCTTTACAGGCATGTGCTGCGAACGCCTCCCAAGCGGGTGATCGAACTTGGCGTTGGCACGCTCGGCCGCACCGAGCGGCTGCTCGGGCTCCTGCGATCGGTCCACCCCGGTGTCGATCTCCACTACGTGGGCCTCGACCGGTTCGAGGGTCGGCTGCCTGAGGATCCGCCCGGAGTGACGCTCAAGCAGGCCCACCAAAGGCTGCATGGGCTGGCCCGGGTGCAACTGGTGCCGGGCAACATCGACACTTCGCTGTCGAGGCTCTGCAACCACCTGGGGGCGTTCGACCTGGTGCTGATTTCTGCCGACAACGATCCGCGGTACATCGATCGCTGCTGGTTCTTCATCCAGCGGCTCGTCAACCTTCAGTCGGCCATCTTTGCCGAGTCAGGGCAGGGCCGCGGCGGCGCGTGGACCCCCATTCCGAAGGCCCGCGTCGATGAACTGGCCTCGAAGTCGGTCCTGAGACGCGCCGCGTAGCCGCCTGTGGCGGGGCTGGGGTTCGGGGGCTACATTGAAGGCCTGTCCCGACACGTCATTCCAGCCCACAGCATCACACCCGATGTCATCCACTCCCCGCACGCTGCTCGACAAGATCTGGGACGCCCACGTCGTCTGTACGCCCCCGGGCGAACTCCCGCTGCTTTACATCGACCGTCATCTCGTGCACGAGGTGACCAGCCCTCAGGCATTCGAGGGACTCCGGCTGGCTGGCCGCCCGGTCCGCCGGCCCGATGCGACTTTCGCCACACCCGACCACAACATTCCCACGACCGATCGGCGGCTTCCCATCGCCGACCCGATCTCGAAACAGCAGATCGACACGCTCCGCAACAACTGCCGTGAGTTCGGGGTGCGGCTCTTCGATCTGGGGGATGCCGACCAGGGCATTGTGCATGTCATCGGCCCGGAACTGGGCATCACGCAGCCCGGCATGACGATCGTCTGTGGCGACAGCCACACTGCCACGCACGGCGCGCTCGGGGCGCTCGCATTTGGCATCGGCACGAGCGAGGTGGAACATGTGCTCGCCACGCAGACCCTGCGGCAGGCCAAGCCGAAGTCGCTCGAACTACGGGTCGAGGGAGCACTCCATCCGGGCGTGACAGCGAAGGATCTCGTGCTCTATCTGATCGGCAAACTCTCCACCGAGGGAGGGACAGGCCATGTGATCGAGTACACCGGTCCGTGCATCCGCCGCCTTGGCATGGAGGAGCGGATGACCGTCTGCAACATGTCGATCGAGGCCGGAGCCCGGGCCGGCATGATCGCTCCCGACCAGATCACTTTCGACTACCTGCGGGGCCGGGACTACGCGCCGCGGAATTTTGATCGTGCCGTGGCCGAGTGGGAGCGTTTGCCGGGCGATCCGGGTGCGGCTTTCAACCGGGTCGAGATCTTCGAGGGGGGAGAGGTCGTGCCCCAAGTCACGTGGGGCACGAATCCAGCCCAGGTGGTGGGCATCGACGCCACCGTGCCCGATCCGACGGCCTTCCGCGATCCCAACGAACGGGAGAGTGGCAGCAGGGCACTCGACTACATGGGTTTGTCTGGGGGCACGAAGATCGTCGACATCCCTCTCGACAGGGTCTTCATCGGCTCCTGCACCAATAGCCGGATCGAAGACCTTCGCGCCGCCGCCAGCGTGGTCCGTGGCTACCGGGTGGCATCAACCGTCCACGCGATGGTCGTGCCAGGCAGCGGCCGCGTGAAACGGCAGGCTGAACAGGAAGGGCTTGACCGCGTGTTTCGCGACGCCGGCTTCGAGTGGCGGGAGGCGGGCTGCAGCATGTGCCTGGGAATGAACCCCGACACCCTGACGCCTGGCCAGCGGTGCGCCTCGACGAGCAATCGTAATTTCGAGGGCCGGCAGGGAAAGGGGGGCCGCACGCACCTCGTCTCCCCGGCGATGGCCGCGGCCGCGGCCGTTACCGGCCACTTTACGGACATTCGCCACTGGCTCTATCGTTGACCAAGACGTCTCGTTGAACACACTGTCGAACGACAGCCCCATCGTATGCAACCATTCATTCGTCACACCGGCATCGTCGCCTCGCTCGATCGTGCCAACGTCGACACCGACCAGATCATTCCCAAGCAGTTCCTCAAGCGAATCGAGCGGACCGGCTTCGGGCAGTTTCTCTTCTTTGACTGGCGGTTCCTGACGGACGGTGCACCGAATCCGGAATTCGAACTCAACCAGCCAGTCGTGGCGGGAGCGAGCGTGCTGCTGGCGCGGCGGAACTTCGGCTGCGGTTCGAGCCGTGAACATGCCCCGTGGGCATTGGCGGATTACGGATTCAAGGCCGTGATCGCGCCGACCTTCGCCGATATTTTCTTCAACAACTGCTTCCAGAACGGCATGGTTCCGATCCGTCTCTCCGAGGAAGACGTCGACGAACTCTTCCGCAAAACAAGAGCGGCCGAGGCGGCGGGCGGGCCCTATCGTCTCCACGTCGATCTGCCCACCTGCACGGTGAGCGATGACGCCGGTTTTTCAAGGACGTTCGTGGTCGACCCGTTTCGGAAACGGTGCCTGCTCGAAGGTCTCGATGACATTGGACTGTCGCTTCAGCATGTCGACGAGATCGCCGCCTGGGAGGCGGCCCATGCCGCACCGGCCGGGGAGTGAATGCCATGGCCGCGTGCGCCGGGGGTCGAGCCGCCTGGCTGGTTGTGGCCTGTGGGCTCTGCCTGCGAATAGCCGACCCTGCTGCGGCTGCTCCGCAGCCACAGCGAACCGACCTCATCAAAGACATCGCTGCGGCCGGCGATCTGGCGGCACCGACCAATGGACAGACGCTCTACGTGCTCGATGAGGCGAGCGGTGAGGTCGTAGCCGTCGACCCGTTTGATCCGACAGCGAAGCGGTGGACGGCCGTGGCCCCAGGCCCGCGGGCGGATGCCAGCCCGGCGACTCTCGCGATCGGGTGTATCGACACGAGCATGCTCGCAGTGCTCTGTCGCAACCGCGACGTTTGGTCGTTGCGGACGCACCGACTCCAGCCCGGCACGGCCGCCGACCCCGACAATCCCTCGCAGACCGTGGTCATCGGAAAAGGCGGCGGCGGGGCGGCCGCGAAGACCGACACGCGAGCCCAAAGGAGCGAAAAGCCCTGCCTGTCCATCAGCCCGTCTCGCGACTGGTTGGGGGTCTGCGGGCTGCCGGCACCGCTGCCGGCCGTGATGCGGGCGCCGATCGCCGGGGCGAGAGTTGGCGGCGTTTCGGCCCGTGCCTGCCCGGTCCTTGCTCCGGGCACGCGGCCCACCGCGGCGACGATCAGCATGGCCGAGGAAATATTGCTCTTTGCTCCGAATCCAGACGACCCCGCCGCCAACAGCGTCTTCGTGTCGTTTTACCTGCCCCCCGATCCACGCCGGCTGTTGCATCTCGACACGTCACTACCCCGGGTCCGCGACGCGGCTTTCTGTCGTGCCGATGGCACGCTGTGGGTGGTTGGTGGCGGGGCCGGTGAGGAGTCTGGCGGCACGGCGTCGGCGGCCGCAGCCCCGGACGGACTCTGGCGCATTGATGCCGTCATGCGGAACGGTCGCCAGTCGGCCGCGGCCGTCTGCGTGGCCCGCCTCGAAGGCGCCCGTGCTGTCGTTTGCCTGTCGGAGCGTGCCATCATCGTGACGCACGGTCTCGAGGGCCGTACCGTATCGCGTATCGATCCAAACCCGCCTGCGAGCCAACCATGACGAATCAGCCTAGCCGCCGCGAGAAGATCGAGGCCCTGCTACGGGACGATCCTGACGACGTTTTTCTGCGTTACAGTCTCGCGCTCGAGATGGAGGCTGCCGGGGAATGGGAGGCCTGTCTCGAGATTCTGGAGGCACTCGCCCGCGGCGTGCCACCGTATGTGCCCGCGTTCCAGATGGCTGCGCAACACCTCGCGGCCCGGGAGCGGATCGAAGAGGCCCGTAGTACGCTCCGCGAGGGAATCGAGGAGGCGAGGCGGCAGGGTAAGACGCACGCCGCCGGCGAAATGTCGGAACTCCTGATGAGCCTGGGCAGCTAGATCGCACCAAAGACAGTTGTGGCGGCGGCTCGGCAAGCCAGAAAAGGCAGGCGAAGGGGTCGGCGAAAGCTCGAGGAGCTTTGGGCTATCCTGCCCACGCGACGAGACTTTTGCCGCCCCGTAGCCGGTGCTATGCAAAAGTCGAAATCGCTGTAGATCGCACCAAAGACAGTTGTGGCGGCGGCTTGGAAAGCCAGAAAAGGCAGGCGAAGGGGTCGGCGACAGGATGTCCGGTCACGCCATCGCGGGCACCGGCTCGGCCGACTCGGCTCCCCGCGTGATTACGAAACCCATCTCCTCGATCATCTTGTAGTCGGCCTCGGGCAGTTGCCCCTTCGTGGTCAGATAGTCGCCTACGAACATCGAGTTGGCCGCATAGAGCCCCAGCGGCTGCAGGACGCCCAGGTGAAGCTCCCGCCCGCCGGCAATACGGATTTCTGCTGCGGGGTTGAGCAGCCGCATCATCGCCAGGCCGCGGAGGCAGTCGCGAGGGCTGACGCGGTTCTTGCCCTCCAGCGGCGTGCCATCGATCGCGTTCAGGAAGTTGAGCGGGATCGACTCGACGCCGAGGCTCCGCAGTTCCAATCCCATGTCGATCAGGTCGTCGTGTGTTTCCCCCATGCCCATGATCCCGCCGCTGCACAGCTGCAGGCCCGCGGCACGGCAGGCTGCCAGCGTCGCGATGCGGTCGCCGTAGGTGTGGGTGGAACAGATCTCCCCATAGAACCGCTCGCTCGTGTTGAGGTTGTGGTTCACCTTGTCGACGCCAGCCGCCGCCAGCCTTTTTGCCTGCTCCGGCGACAGGAGCCCCAGGCAGGCGCAGATGTTGAGGTCGTACTGTTGCTTGATCTCGGGAACGATCGTGCAGACAAAGTCGATCTCCCTCTCCGACGGGCCGCGGGCCGAGATCACGATGCAGAACGTCTTCGACTGCCGCTCGGCTGCGAGCTTGGCAGCTTCCAGCAGCTTGGGCGCGGAGAGCAGGTTGTAGCGGGGGATTTCGGCGTCGGAGACCTTCGACTGCGAACAGTAGCCGCAGTCTTCCGGGCACAGTCCGCTTTTTGCGTTCATCAGGAAGAAAAGCTGCACGGTGTTGCCGAAGTGATGGTGCCGCACCCTCCAGGCGGCTGCGAGAAGGTCGAGCAGCTCGACGTCCGATGATTCGAGGATCGCCCGGGCTTCGTCACGGTCGATCGCTCCGCCGGCGAGCACACGGGAAGCCATGGCGTGCCAACGGGTGGTAGGGACCGACGCTTCCTTTACGACTGACATGCTGACTGCTCCGCTCTCGAAAGGGATGGGGCACACTGGGGGGGATCGGCGAAACGGGGGCCGTGGAAAAGGAATGTATGCGATAGGGGCGGTGTTTGCCAAAGCTGGTCGCGGCCGCAGGCGGCATTCCCCGATGCACGCAGCACAAGGTCTGAGGGGGGAACGACCGATACAACCCGAGGAGTCCACCGATCCCCGATCGCACCGAGGCCGAAAGCATGTCCCACTCGCGACTGGCAGAAGCTGCCCTGATTGGCTGCCTGACCGCCCTGGCCAGCTTTTGTGCGCTCAGTGCCACGGCTGGAGAGACGTACGCCATCGTGGCTCAGTCGAATCGAGCGACGGCGGCCACCGGCCGCCGACCACTTTCGGAACGGATCGCAGCCGCCAACCTGCCGATTATCACGCAGTCGGCCGCCGCGCCGCCCCGCGGGGTCCTCCACCAAGACGCTGCGCAAGACACTGCACAACAAGACACCGCGCAAGACGCTGGGCAAGCCACTACACAAGACACCGCTACGGGTGCGTCGACCATGGAAAACATGGCCGTGGCGGCCGTCCGGGTTGACCACGAACTTCAAGCGGCCCCTGAAAAGCCTTCGCGGCCTGCCGTCACGCCGCCGGTTTTGTGGCCCTTTGGCACCAGGTGGACGGCGGCCGCCACGCCGCGGACGAGCCCAGCCAAGCAGCCTGTGGCCGCCGGGAAAGCCGCGTCTTCCAGCCGTCAGGCATCTGCGGGCCCAAAGACGCCGGCCACGGGCCGTGCCGTCCAACGTCAGGCCAGTGCGAGATCGAGCGGGAACGGGCTGAGCAATTCGAGCCCCGCCTCGGTGACCAGGTAGTTGTTCTCGATCCGCATCCCGCAACGCAGCGCCGGGTCGTAGATCGCCGGTTCCACTGCAATCACGTCGCCGTCCTCGAGCATGTCGTCCCACTCCGGGTTGAGGTGGGGCATCTCGTGCACGAACAGGCCGATGCCGTGGCCGAGATGGCTTGACCAACTGCCCACCGGCGCCGTGGCCAGCCACTGCTGAACCTCCTGGTAGATGTCGCGGCAACGCACGCCCGGCCGTGCCCGACGTTCGACCAGCTTCAGCGCCTCGCAGACGTGCCGCCAGGCCGTCAGTTGCTCATCGGTTGGACGGCCATCCACGGCGATCGTTCGGGCGTTGTCCGCGAAGTAGCCGCGGTACGCCGGCCCCAGGTCGAGAATGTAGAGCTCGCCCGCGTTGCAGGTTCGCGGGCGCGGGGGGCCGCCACGAACGCCGCAGGCATAGTCGTTGCCGGTGCCGGTGAGCATCTCTCCGCACGTCTCGACGGCAGCCGCCTGGAGCGCTGAAAAAATCTCCAGTTCGGAAATACCAGGCCGGATCTGTCGGCGGGCCACTTCATACATCGCGCCCGTCGCGGCAATCGCCCGGTGGAGCAGGGCGAGTTCATCCGGGTCTTTGCGTCGCCGGAGTTCAAGCAGGTCGAGGTCGATGTCGAGCACCTCGCCGCCGCTCAAGAGTCGTGTGACATGCGGCGGACAGGCGGAGAACTCCACGGCCACGCGGGCCTGACGCGCCTGTGTTGCCAGCCAGTCGCCAAGCACCTTCGAGGAGGCCTCCCGCTGATCTGTGCGGAGCGTGGAACGACGCTTTGCGGCATAGGTCCGGACGTCCGTGGCGGCCACCTGTTCCAGGTCCAGCGGCTTGTCGGGACAGACGAGCAGCGTCTCGCCGGTCAGGAGCATCGCCACAGCGGGAGCGAACCGAAAATCCCAGCGATGCCCGGTGAAATACTGCACGTGCTCCGGTGCCACCAGGACGACTGCATCGAGCGACCGCTCGGCCATGCGTTTGCGGAGGCGGTCCTGGCGGATGCGACAGGCTCCGAGGTCGAGCAGGGGCGCGAGTCCGTTCATGGGATGTGGTTGGGCGTGCCGTGAGACACACGTTGGGGGCGCGTGGATGGGATGGCTTCAGTCGAGCTTGGAGAGAAGGCTCGAGTCGAATGCGGGGAACTGGGGATCAAGCCGCTCGAGTGTGGCACGTAGCAGCCTGGCAACCACGAGGTTGCGATACCACTTCTTGTCGGCCGGCACGATGTGCCAGGGAGCGTGCTCCGTGTTGCACTGCGTGAGGGCGTCGTCGTAGGCCTTCTGGTAACTGTCCCAGAGTTGCCGGTCCTCGAGATCGCTCGGCCCCAGTTTCCACTGCTTCTTCGGGTCTCGCAACCGGTCCTCCAACCGCTGTCGCTGCTCCTTCTTGCTGATATGCAAGAAGCACTTCACGAAGGTGACATTGCCGTCGCGGAGCAGTTTTTCGAAGGCGTTGATCTGGGAGTATCGTTCCTTCCAGACATCCTTTGGCACGAGTTTCCGCACCCGGACCACCACCACGTCCTCGTAGTGGGAGCGGTTGAAAATGCCGATGCGGCCATGGGCGGGCACGGCAGCATGCACCCGCCACAGGAAGTCGTGCGAGAGTTCCAAGGCACTGGGAGCCTTGAAGCTCCTCACATCGAGACACTGTGGGCTCACGCCGCTGGCAATCATGCGGATCGTGCCGTCTTTGCCGGAGGTGTCGATCCCTTGCAGGACCACGACAACCGCTCGCTTCGCCTCGGCGAAGAGTCTGTAGGCCAATTCGTCGAGTTTGTCGCAATGGTCGCGGGTCTCGGCCTCGGCGTCGGCGCGGTCGAGTCCCTCGTGGTCGTCGGCGTCGAAATCTGCCAGCCGGATATCGCGTCCGGCGGGCACTGTGAGTGGCTGGGGCATCAGAGGCCTCGTATGCGTGGCCGCACATACTACCAGACCACGTGGCCTGTTTGGCTATGTGTCCCCGTGGGGGCGAGTTTTCAACGTGCCCTGTCTTGGTGCTTGCCGGGCCGGCTCCCCGAACACGCTGCGCTCGCACGGCGGCTCGGCGATCGCGTCAGGGACAAAGGAGTGCCTTTTCCGCCGAGGCGCCTGAAGCTCGCTTCGGTGTCCGGGAAGCCCGCCCTCGTGTCCCCGTGGGGGCGAGTTTTTAACTTGCCCTGTCTTGGTGCTTGCCTGCCGGGCTGCTTTGCAAGATGCGGAACGCCGCTCCAGCAGCCTCGTGTCGCCAAGCGAACATGGCGGGATGCCATGTTGTGCCTGAAATCAGCGGCTGGCGGTGCTGAAGAACATCGCTCGCGAACTGACAGGCCGCTGCCTGCGACGCACGGGGCGGGGCGGGGCGATCATACGGGAGTCGAGCAGGTCGGCGATCAGGTTGCGATCTGCGGCGTTCCCGGCAAGGTCCGCAACCCCACCCTCCATCTCCTGCTCGAATCCCAGCACCTCGGCGATCATCGCGATGGTGCGGGCACGTACCTCGCAGGGCGTGTCGCCCGCCGTTGGCAGACTTCATCAATGCGGTGGCTGCTGAGGTGGCGTTGCTTGTGGTGGCGTTCATGGGAGGGGCCTCCTGCGTCGGCAAAAGATGCAAGGGTTTCTGCTCTGGAAACATACAACGCATATTGCGTGCCAAACGCATAAAAGCAGCCTTTCACACTTTGGGCGACCGGCAGGTCCTCCCGGTCAACCCAGTCGCTGCAATGTGACGGGTTCGCTTGAAAAATTTACCGTCCGCGGCCTCCAGCCCGAGCCTGCTACTCACTCGGGCTGCGGATTTTGTCGTTCAGAATCTTGTCGCGGATTGTGGCGGCGAGTTCGTAGTTTTCCGCCCGGATCGCTTCGGCGAGCTGTTCGTCGAGCGTACGGCCCAGTTCGTACCGCTGCCGAACGCTCTCCCGCATCTCGAGCAACCGCTTCACGAGCTCATCTTCGTCGTACTGCTCGACCGCGTCGTAGCGGGTAAAGAGATCCTTAAACTGTCCAAGGCCCCGGTTGATCTCGCCGATCGCCTCCTCCGGACCCGACTCCTGAAGTGCAGCGAGCGAAGCGGCCTGCACCCGGTGGAAGAGCACGAACGGCCGATACTGCTCGTGCGAGAGCGTCCATTCCTCGTCTGGAGAATGTTCACGCACGAAATCCATGAAGGCCAGACTGTGGTCGGCGTCCTTGGCCGCCCGACGGTATTCCCGCAAAGACAGCCAGCACAGCCGCCGGTGGTAATACTGCACGAACTCTCGATCGGCTTCGCCGCACTGCTCTTTCGAAAGCCGGAACGAACCGCCCTCCCGGATGACCTCGCTCACGAGATAGTCGTAGTAGGTCTCGGCACCGTGCGGCCGCAGGCCATCCGGCCGCAGATCGGTCTCCATCTGAAGCAGCCCCATGTCGACCCTCATCTGCAGCACCTCCCGGCCGTTGCGTGCCTTCACGAGACGTGCGTTGACCTCGCCGGGCTGGAAATCCCAGTTTTTGAGGAGGGTATCGATGTCGCGGGCCGCTGCCATTGGGTCGCACTCCTTCCCGTTCAATCCAGAACGCGGCGTTCCTGCCACTCGGATCGATTATACCAGCGTTGATCACCAGATTTTTAGGCAGGGCAAGGCCGGCTTTGCGTCTGGCCAGGAGTCTGGCCAGGAGTCCCGCTAGGGGGCGGTCGAAACCGCCCTCAGTCCTCGGTCTTTCCGCGGAGCCGCTTGGTTTCCGACCGACGCCGTTTGGTATCGAGCCGTTTTGCTTTTGCGGCACGGGGGGTGGTCGAGCCGCGGCGGGTTTTCGGCACGATCAGCGCCCTCGCCAGGAGCTCCGTGAGCTTCTCCAGGCAGTCGGCGACGTTGCGCGACTGATCGCGATGCTTCTGGCTGGAGATCACGAGCATCCCGTCGCCGGTGAGGCGGGACCGCTCTCGGTAGAGGAATCGCCGCCGCACGTCGTCGGGCAGATGCGGTGAATGGACCGCATCGAACCGCAGCATGGCCTTGCTGCTGGTGCGGTTGACGTGCTGCCCGCCCGGGCCGCTGCTCCTCGCAAACTGCCATTCAAACGCCGCTGCGGGAATCAGCAGCGGACCGACGCGGATTTCCTTTTCTCTGGGCATAGCGGGCACGCGGTCATTGCGGCGAGTGATAGGATTCTGCAAGGAAGAGGATTCTGGAAGTTCTACCCGTAGGTCGCCTGGACGCTAAACCGCATGCCACATCGCGTGTGTCTGATTGTACTGGCTTGCCTGGTGGTCGCTCCGTTCGAGGCCGTTGCCGTCGAGCCGGGGGCACCACCGGAGCATCGTCCGGCCGACATGGCCGATCTTTGGACCCGGCCCGGCGAGGATTGGGGCACGTTCCTGGGACCCACGGGCAACGGTCGCAGCAGTCTTACCGGCATGATCATTCCTTGGCCTGTCGGCGGTCCGCGCATCGTTTGGCACCGCGAGCTTGGCGAGGGCTATTGCGGTCCTGCGGTGGCCCGAGGCCGCTGCGTGATCTGCGACCGTGAGGGGCCGGAGATCCGCGTCCGCTGCCTGGCGGCCGAAACAGGAAAGGAACTCTGGCAGCAGCGGTATCCCACCGACTATGTCGACTCGTTCGGATACGACGGCGGACCACGGGCGGCGGCGGTGATTGCCGACGATGCGGTGATCACATACGGCCCCGAGGGGCGGCTCGAATGCCGCAGCCTGTCCGATGGTGCGAGCCGCTGGCGGGTCGACACGTCCGCGGAGTTTCACGTCGTGAAGAACTTTTTCGGCGTCGGCACAGCGCCGCTGGTGGTCGGCGTCGGGCAGGAGCGGCTCGTGGTCGTGCAGGTCGGCGGCAGCCGGCCGGGCTCCGCGCCCCCAGCCCCTGAGCGGCTCGACCTGGTGAAGGGCTTCGACAGCGGCCTGGTCGCCTTTGACTTTGCCACTGGAAAGGAGCGTTGGCGGTCGAGCGATCAATTGGCAAGTTACAGCACGCCGGTCCTGGC